>NZ_CEVCIF010000025.1:0-51684 GCF_982245605.1 Coprobacter fastidiosus
AAAATTGTTCCGCGGAAGTTCAAAGTATATAAATAACCGACAGGAGTATGAAACGGATATTAATCACTTTATCGGCATTGCTACTGATCACGACAGCCAGGTATGCACAAAAACAGGTTCGAGAAAACGTTCCCAAAGCAACAAGACAGAAATATGGATTGAGACAGCTAAAATAACTACAAATACTTACCGGATTTCCCAATGACAGAAACAAATAGAACAAGAGTAGATGAATTTACAGAACCGAAGAAATATATAGATAAATTAACCGGTCTGATTTTCAGCATATATATCGTCTCTCTACCTATACTCTGGAATATCTGTCACAGTCTTTTATTGGGAAAAGAACTACTTATAGTTTGTACTCTGCTATTTTGCAGCATCCTTTATGCCGGAACAGCAATTTCAAAGTCAACCGGTTTTTCCAAACAAAAATTTATAAACATATCTTATGCCGATATATCAATCGTACTATTCTCCTTTATTCTTGTTTTTAATTCCATTAAAAACGGCCGATTGATTTTTATTCCGGTAGAAGAATGGTGTGCCATATTAGCGGTCTATCTTCTGATGCGGAATATACGATGTGCAGACATAATACCGGAGACACTTATTCTCAGCGGAACGATGCAATCGGCAATAGTCTTATTCCAAAAAACCGGATATATGAAGAGTAACAACGAATGGTTCGAGATTACAGGATCATTCGGCAATCCCGGACCATTAGGCGGATTTTTGGCTATCTGCATCGTTATATGCCTGTGCCGGATATATGAAACCCGAAAGCAAAACAAAATAATACATAGCATATATATTATTGCCGCCGGAACAATGCTAACGGCTTTTTGTTTTGCCGATTCGCGCGCGGCATTTGTAGCAACAGCAGCAGGTTGCTCATTTTATTTCTTTCAAACAATACGGATTTTTCTGAAAAAGCATCCGCATATTATCCCGATAATCGGAGGAATATTGATATTGTCATCCATCCTTATATTCAATTATCGGGAAAACTCGGCAAACGGCAGACTCCTGATCTGGAGAGTGTGTTCGGAAATGATCTGTCATAAGCCGTTCTCAGGATACGGAACCGCATCATTCGGACAGGATTATATGCTGCACCAAGCGCACTATTTCGAAACGCATCCCGACTCGCGCTTTTCTCAAACTGCCGATGATACGGTCTACCCTTTCAATGAGTTTCTACATATATTGGTAGAACTCGGCATCCCGGGATTATCGGCAATCGGCGCTTTCTTGATCTCTCTATTTTTATCCCGATCGAAAAACGGGACAAAACGGATTTTAAAAGCCGGATTAATCGCTTATTTATGCTTTTCGTTGTTTTCCTATCCGAATTCGGTCTTCCCTCTATTTGTCCTTTTCGGAATATTTTCGGGATGCATCGAGAGCCGGAAGGTATTTAAAATACCGGTATCCGCCTTGACAACGGGAAGCCTGCTAATTCTATCGGTTTTGATCTGTTCCGTTTCAATTCGGGAAATCAGATTTTATTATAACGGAGCGAAAACTCTCGAAAAATTTTTCACGGGAAACAGTTCGGAAGCGATTTTATTTTCAGACCGACATTATGAACAGCTAAAATATAGCGAATCATTCAACAATATTTACAGCATGTGGCTGGAAAAACATCCGGATATAAAAAAGTTGTCGAGACTGCCGGCGGGATGCAACAATTATTGCAATATAGGAAAAACATATATGCTCTCTGAACAATACGACTATGCAGAGGAATATTTGAAAACAGCGTCTTTTATGGTTCCCGGGAAAATAACTCCCAACTATTTGTTATGGCAAAACTCATTACAAAGAGGGGACACGACGACCGCAATCACCATTGCCGAACGGATATTGAAACAACCTTTAAAAGCAGAAAGCACTTATACTCTCCGCGTCAAAAGCGAAATACGTAGATTTTTAGAAACCGAACAGGGAAAAACACAAGTTCCTGCCCAATAAATACTTAGCATCTATCTGAGCGCTAAATATTTTTCCAACTTATCGAATCCGGTCATTACAATCTTATTCGTCACCGTAAAGAACCATACGCAAGGGACAAAGCAGAAAAGAAAACGCTTGGCGGAATAAGCCAAAACATTTTCTATCGTATCCCATTTATAATCGATCTGATATAAAATAATCACATAGAACAGAGATGCCAACAAAATCATAGATAACAGACGAAGGTTATCACGTGTCTTTATCACATTCCGGATATTGACAAGCAGCGAAAGAAGAGCAGCGGAAAACGACCAGCCGTAATAATAATTATTGACATAAAGATCTTTCATATAGTTATAGATAGTCTCGACCTTCTCCCCATCCCAGAAAAAGCGGACAATGGCTATACCTTCGGCATACAGTCCGTTCAGTTTCATAAACAGACTCCAAAGCAAAGCGGGAGACAATGACAACAAAACCGGCAATAAGTCTTTATACTGTTTTCTTCTGAAAGAGTCGTAACCGACAACACAAAGTGCAGCACCGATAAATACGATTCCTTCGGTACGTGTCCAAATATTCAATGCCAGCAAAAGGGAGGCCAGATACAGGTCTTTCCGCTCACGATACCGAAACCAGACGGCAAGATATATGACTCCCAAAGAAGCGGTTACGGCATGTATGACGTTTGTCCCCGAAAGCGAAGAGAAACCGAGCATATCGGGAGTTATCAACATAAAGAAAGTGGCTATTACAGCGCCTGTACGGTTAACTACCCGACATAAGACCGCATAAAAAGCAATCAGGAAGAAAAGATACATCAACCCCGGAATCAACTTCGACATGGGTGCTCCCAATAAATAAACATAGGCATAACTGAGCTGAACCATAGGAGTATAGGTAATATAACTTCCCGGTCGGTGTATAGACGGCATATAATCTCCCTGAAATATGGAAAGGCCTTTTAACGTATGCTCTTGGGAAATGATGTACCCGATCGTATCGAACCCCGAAAGACTGTCCCGGTCATAAGTAGGGAAATAGACACACCGAGAGAAATTCATATATTCCAAAATGATAATGAGGAGAACAAACAGCAGCCATACCAGGTTAAAACCGGAGAAATCGAAAGAGACCGGTTTCCGAATCTCCTGAACAAGTTCTTTCCGACGGAAAATCATCGGGAACGAAAGCGATAGGATGAGCAAGACACTCGCCACTAAAATCGAGACTCTTGTAAGCGGAATACCGACGGCATCCATCAACAGCATCAACAAAGTCTGCAAAGCTATACCTATCGGGAAAGAGAGTCCCAGTTTCTCGATCAAACTGAACTTCAATGATATAAGATTGACCGTCACAAATCCTGTCAGGAACGAAAGAAATATACCAAACGATACCATAATGCTTATTTGTTTTCAGGTTTCTTAACCGGTAAAATACCGTTTTCGAACTTTTCCACTTCATAAGGGACATATTCAAATCCTTCACCGTTTACAATGGCGACATGGGTAATCTCATCGACATAATGGCTTTTTCCGAAATCAAAAGGGATAACCAGTTTTCGGGGATAAAGGAAGCGGAGCGCATATATTTTATTCGATATCTCAGCCGTAAAAGGGCTTTTCCCTTTTGTAAAAGCTTCTGAAGAAGGCCATAAAATAACCGCATTCTCCGGTGTATGTTCCCGAGTATTTTTCAGATACATATAATTAGCCCCGAGCTTTATAGACATTCTACCGTCATAATTAAGGTTCGGATATTTCCTGACAATTTCCATATTTTCAGGAAGCATCGTAAAGCATACCCAGTTATAGGTAGGCTGTAAAACCATGACGACCTTCAATAAAAACAACGTAAGCGCAACAGCTACGATATTCTTAAACAACCATCTGGAATAAGCCGGTTTCACGGCTTTTCCGTTTATTTCCGTTTTCGGGCTTTTTACTGTTCTTTCCTTACTTCCCATAATATCACCTTATCCGATATTTCAACAAAACCCAGATCGCCTCAAGGCCATCTGTCCATTTTATTTTTTTCCCCTCCTCCACAGATCGAGGAGTATAGCTTATTGCCACTTCTTTTATCTTATATCCTTTTTTTAAAACTTTAGCCGTTATTTCCGGACAAAACTCAAAGCCGGTGCAGTCAAGAGGTATCGATTTTAACAAAGACGACCTGAACATTTTATAACAAGTCGGTTCGTCGGTCAAGACCTGCCCGTACAACAAACTCGCAATAAACGAGACTAAACGGCCTCCCCAATAAAATGCCGGATAAGAATGCCGGTTTTGCCTATTCAGGAAACGAGAACCGTACACAACCGAATATTCACCGGAATGCAAATAAGGCAAAAGCAAAGAATAATCGTGCGGATCATACTCTAAATCGGCATCTTGTATAATCACATACTCTCCGGTAATATGTTTTATCCCGGTACGGATAGCCATCCCTTTTCCCCGATTTATATCATGAACGACATATTTTATCGGAACTTCCGGATGTTCCCGGATAAATGATTCGACAAGCATTCCGGTCTCATCGGCAGAACCGTCATCGACAACCACGATCTCTTTTTTTATTTCGAACGGCAATAACACCGACAAAACCCGAGTCAAGATATGACAAATGGTCTTTCCTTCGTTATACGAAGGAATGATCACCGACAAAGTTTTTTCATGATCTGCCATAGACAATAACTGTTTCAGAACATATCTCCGTTCGGACCGACTTCTAATCGTGTCACGGTATAATTGCACCCTATCTCAGAATGAGAAAACAAAGTTATGATTTTTTCTTTAAGTAAATAAATTTAATTTTATATTTCAACAGATCAAAACTATGTTTAGGATTACGCATAAGGGCATTTGACAAACTCTCAATCAGGACTTTGCATATATAAAAAATTTCAGACTTTTCTTTGTTATAGAAATAAGTCTCTATTCATACAATAAACATGTAACCTTCAATTTATATTTTTGTATATTTACGAAAATATAAATATACGTAAAAATGAATTGCTTAAAAACAAAACGATTGATATTAAGGCATTTCACGGAAAAAGATATAAATGCTCTATTCGCCATTTTAAGTGATAAAGATGTAAACACGTTTCTCCCCATGTATCCTTTGAGAAACATAGAAGAGACAAAAAGATACTTTCAATATATAAAAAATTATATTCAACAGAAAGGACTCTACTATGCTATTTGTCTTAAAGAAGACAATATACCTATCGGCTGTATTCATGTAAGTGCTGACGACAGTCATGATTTAGGATATAGCATCAAGAAAGAGTTCTGGCATAAAGGGATTTGCACCGAATCTTGCTTGGCAATAATCGATATGCTGAAACAAACAAATATCCCCTATATCACAGCTACACATGATGTAAATAATCCGAGAAGCGGAAAAGTAATGAAAGCCATAGGCATGACATATCAGTACTCTTATGAAGAACTGTGGCAACCTAAAAATTTTCTGGTCACATTCAGAATGTACCAACTAAATTTTGATGGACAAAAAGACAGAGTATATAAAAAATATTGGGATAAATACCCCAACCATTTCATAGAGAAAATGCCTTTATAATGATGAGATCGTTGATAAAAAGCATAGCATAAGATTTGAAATTTCAGATAACCCAAAAGATTTATGATTATTCTTATTGCAGGAGATACGCATACGGGAAAGACCTTATTAGCGCAAAAGTTGCTGGGAAAATATAAATATCCCTACTTTTCGATAGACCATTTGAAAATGGGAGCTATTAGAAGCGGACAATGTAAATTGTCAACTGATAGCAATGATATGGAATTAACCAATTATCTGTGGCCGATTGTCAAAGAAATAATAAAGACCTGCATCGAGAATTCGCAAAACCTGATTATTGAAGGATGCTATATTCCTTTCGGCTGGGAAAATGACTTTACTGATGAATATAGAAAACAGATAAAATACGTCTGTCTTATATTCAGTCAGGAATATATACGACAAAATTTTCAAGATATCTTGAAATATGAAAATGTTATAGAAAAGAGGCAAACAACAGATATAATCTTGAAAAATATGAACAAAACTAATAGATATAACCTGGAACAGTGTATGTCAAGAAAATACAATTACATTCTAATTGACAAGAGCTATTTAATAAATATAGATGACATATAATATAATCCATCGGTGATGAAGGGTATTCCCCATATAAAAGAAAAAACTTAATGTAATTATTTTATTCCTAAGACACGTGGAAACAATCTGGAAAACCTATAAAAAGAAAGAAGTCAAACGATTTACATTTGACTTCTTTCTTTTTTCGTACCCAGAGCCGGGATCGAACCGGCATGGAAGTGAATCCACTGGTGTTTGAGACCAGCGCGTCTACCAATTCCGCCATCTGGGCTTTTATACGGGGCAAAAGTAGATATTCTTTTTGATTGTGGCAAGCTTTTCAGACTTTTTTTTCAAAAAAAGGATATATATAGATTTGTAAAGAAAAATATTAGTTACTTTAGCAAACGGTATAAATACAAAATATATTTCGGAATAGAATCGGACAAATAAATGAAAAACAGCATTTAATCTGTATTTTATTCGCCCAACCGACACAAAAAAGCTATAGTATGAAAAATAGATATTGCATCATTATGGCTGGCGGAATCGGAAGCCGATTCTGGCCTGTCAGCCGAACAAACCGCCCCAAACAGTTTTTAGATTTTTTCGGAACCGGACATACTCTCTTGCAACTGACCTATGATCGTTTCCGCAAAATCATTCCTCCCGAAAATATCTTCATCGTAACGAACGAACAATATGAAGGTTTGGTAAAACAACAAATACCGGATGCCGATGATAAACACATTTTGTTAGAACCCCAACGAAGAAATACAGCTCCTTGTATTGCTTGGGCAGCATACCGCATACAGTCTATCGATCCGGAAGCCAATATCGTAGTAACCCCGTCAGACCATCTTATTCTCAAAGAAGATGCTTTTGCGGAATGTATCGATAAAGGATTAGAATTTGTAGAAAAATTTCCGGCTCTTCTTACATTAGGAGTAAAACCCAACCGTCCGGAAACCGGATACGGATATATACAGATCGGAGATGAAAGTAACGGAGATATCAACACCGTTAAAACGTTTACGGAAAAACCCAATCAGGAATTGGCTGAAGTTTTTGTAGAAAGCGGAGAATTTTTCTGGAACTCCGGAATATTCATCTGGAATGTGCAGACCATTATTAAAGCGTTCCAACGATATCTTCCCGAAGTCTCGGCTCGATTCGAATCTGGAATCGGAAAATTCAATACATCTGAAGAAAAAGAATTTATTCAGGAAAATTTCCCCGCTTGCCAAAACATCTCCATAGATTTCGGACTGATGGAAAAAGCATCGAACGTATTTGTTCTCTGCGCCGATTTCGGATGGGCAGATGTAGGGACATGGGGATCTCTTTATGATATTTCGTCTAAAGATAAAAACGGCAATGTAAATCAAGAAGGAAAATCTCTCATTTATGAAAGTGATAACAACATCATTGCTGTTCCGAAAGATAAATTGGTCGTCATCGAAGGCTTAAAGAACTATATTGTCGCCGATTCGGACAATGTACTGCTCATTTGCAGAAAAGATGAAGAAGAACGTATCCGACAGATCGTGAATGATGCAAAAGTAAAATTCGGGAACGAATTTATTTGATAAATGGTCCTATAATTTGTCAATTTGAATTTATAACATAAAACGGCAGATTCTTGTAGAAAGGACCTGCCGTCTCTATATAGAAGTAATGAACTATTCCATCACTATCTTTATACTCTTTACAGCCAGTCTTGCCTCAAGCCATCGGACAAAACGCGATTGTTCCGCTTTCGACATAGGTTTCGCATAGCGTACCACAGCTAACGTCATCGTATCCAGTTTTCCGGTTTCTACACTACTGAATACAGATTTCGTAACTGCAATATTTTCAACTAACGGGAAAAGGACTTTAATCTCGGGTGAAATTGCAACACCTATCGTATCATACTGCTGATAACGAGACACGACTGTCCGCAAAGAATCGACTTTCTTATTCAATAAAGCAATCTGCTGCTGATTATCCTTATAAATATCTTGAAACATCATGCTGTTCAGGCTCTTCAAATCAATCTCCTTATTGGATGCAAATCCTTGTGAAAGGATCAATTTTGTACCGGCTAACCCATATTTGGGCAGTCGGGACTCGATCGCCAATATCGAATCTTTCGAAAGTTCTTGTCCTATAAGAGAAACCCGAATAACTTTCTGTCCGCTCTCAAATGAAGCCGTTTTACTTAAAACCTGAATATCAGGTAAATTAAACTGCTGATTCACAAACTGGAATGCAGATGTCTCGAAGTAATTCTGACGTATCATATTATAGGTAATGATCACGCTCGGTGTCATTGTAAGGAGCAGAATAGAATATACAATACGTTGTACGGTTTTCTCACGGTCTTTATCGACAAACTGCTTTTTAGAAAACTTCATTGCCTTTACTCCCATTGTCGTTGCAAAAGCAATAAAAACAGAATTGATAAAGAACAGATAAAACGCTCCGAAAAAATAGTGCATATTTCCATTGGCCAGGCCGAAACCTGCCGTACATAAGGGAGGCATCAAAGCCGTAGCAATAGCCACTCCCGGAATTACGTTTCCCTTTTGTTTGGTAGCCATGGCTACAATGCCTGCCAATCCGCCAAAAAGAGCAATCAACACATCATATATCGTCGGGGATGTACGTGCCAGCAATTCCGACCGGGCTTCATTCAACGGAGAAATCAAAAAATAGAGCGTAGAGGTCAATACGCTGAAAATAGTCGCTACACCTAAATTCCGAAAAGACTTTTTTATCAACTCGAAGTCATTGATTCCAAGCCCCAATCCAATGCCCATTATAGGACCCATTAATGGAGAAATCAACATCGCGCCAATAATAACCGCCGTAGAGTTTGTATTAAGCCCTAAAGAAGCAATAAAAATGGCAAAAATAAGTATCCATATGGTAGAGCCTTTAAATTCTATCCCTTCACGGATGGCCTCGACTGTCACCTGTTCACTTTCTCGGTCCTGACTCTGGTCTAAATAATGCCCCAAAAACTGCCTGACAGCAAGAAACGACTCTTTAAAAAACATATCCTCACTTTTTTATCAATTTATTTATCAACGGAATCTCTTTTATCGGTAAATCCCGTTTTACCATATAAACAACGAAAACAGATAAAAGTGCTGTACGGAACAATAATTTTAAAACCAGATTATCTATATCCACCCATATCGCAACAGCATATAAAACAAGAGTCAATACCGCATAACGTCCCATCGAGGGCAAGTCGTATTTAATCGGGTATTTTTTTTGTCCTATAAAATAGGAAACCATCATCATCGAGAAATAACAGAAAAAAGCAGCCCATGCACATGCCATATATCCGAAACGAGGGACGAACATTATATTTATAGCCGCCGTAACAACAAACCCGAATAAAGAAAACCAAGCCCCCCATTGCGTCTGGTCCGTGAGCTTATACCAGAGAGAAAGATTAAAAAATATTCCGAAAAACAACTCTGCCAACATAACGATAGGAACGACTTCGATGCCTGTAAAATACTCCTTCGGCATAAGAAAACGTACCAGATCCAAATAAAACATCACCCCCAAGAATATGAAGAGTCCGAAAATAACAAAATACTTCATCGCATCTGAATAGGATTTTTTATTTTCATCTCCGGATTCTTTGTTTTTTGCAAAAATAAACGGTTCATAAGCAAAACGAAACGCCTGCGTAAACATAACCATGACAATAGCTATCTTATAAGCCGCACCGTATATTCCCAACTCAGACATCGCATTAGGCCGTGATTCAGCCAACAACGGATAAAACATTTTATCAAATGTCTGATTCATAATACCGGCAATACCCAATATCAACAACGGGAATGAATAACGAAGCATACGTTTCCAAATCACCGCATCAAAACGATAACGAATCTTAAATATTTCGGGAATCAACATCAATAATACAGCTCCCGAACTGATCAAATTGGAGACTAAAATATAGCCTACCATAAAATCAGGATCAAAAAACCATGAAATCAAGGTGGGATTAGTTTTGTATATCCACGGACACAATAAGAAAAAAAACAGATTCAATGCGATATTCAAAAATATAGAAAAAAGTTTAAGCGCGGCAAAGCGTATCGGACGTTTCTGATAACGCAAATAAGCAAACGGCAAAGCGGTAAAAGCGTCTATTGCGATTATCAATGCCACCATCCAAACATAATCGGTATGAGCGGGATACCCCAACCATGCAGAAACCGGCTTCAAAAAAATAAGCATCAATATAAAAAACAAAGACGATGTAGATGCTAAAGAAATCAGTCCGGTAGTATATACTTTAAGAGGGTCTTTATACTCCTTATCATTGGCAAAACGAAAAAATCCGGTTTCGAGTCCATAGGTCAGAATAATCAACAACAAAGCCATATAGGCATATAAATTTGTAACTATCCCGTACTCTGCGGTAGTTTTTAGTGCGTTAATATACAAAAAAACAAAGCACCAATTCAAGAAACGCCCCAAGATACTGCTCAATCCGTATATCGCAGTATCCTTGGCAAGACTTTTCATTCCGGACATAAATAATCGTTTTAAAATAAAGAACCCTGTTCCGAGAAACGGGAACGACGCAAATGCGTATATGCCAAATCGGTCACTTCCCGCCCACGTGGAGTCCGTTTAATAAATCCTTCTTTAATTAAATACGGCTCATAAACTTCTTCAAGAGTACCCGGATCTTCGCCTAAAGCAGTAGCTATGGTCGTAAGCCCTACGGGACCGCCCTTAAATTTATCGATAATCGTGATCAGTATCTTGTTATCGATTTCGTCCAATCCATATTGGTCTATATTCAAAGCCTCCAGAGAGAACTTGGCAATATCTATCGTTATCTTTCCGCTACCTTTTACTTGTGCAAAATCCCGCACACGGCGTAATAAAGCATTTGCTATACGGGGTGTTCCCCGACTACGCATGGCAATCTCATCCGCAGCTTCGATCGTACAAGGGACTTGCATAATCGAGGCAGAGCGTAAGACGATACGGCTCAATACCGTATGATCATAATATTCAAGATGGCAATTAATGCCGAATCGAGCACGTAAAGGACTGGTCAACAACCCGCTTCGGGTAGTAGCTCCGATCAGAGTAAAAGGATTCAGGTCGATCTGTATAGAACGAGCGCTCGGACCTTTATCGATCATAATATCGATACGATAGTCTTCCATAGCGGAATAAAGATATTCTTCTACTACGGGACTCAGCCGATGTATTTCATCGATGAAAAGAACATCGTTAGGTTCTAACGAGGTCAAAATCCCGGCCAAATCTCCGGGTTTATCCAATACCGGTCCGGAAGTGATTTTAAATCCCACACCTAACTCATTCGCCACGATATTCGAAAGAGTTGTCTTTCCCAATCCGGGAGGCCCGTGCAGCAGGACATGATCTAAAGCCTCTTCCCTCATACGGGCAGCCATAACAAAAACCCTCAGATTCTCTATAATTTTATCTTGTCCGCTAAAATTATCAAAAGTCAGCGGACGAAGGGCTTTTTCAAACTCCCGTTCATTTTCAGAAATATTTTGCTCTCTTATATTAAAATCAGATTCCATATACAGGCTAAATGTTTCATACTTTCGAAAAACAAACTTAGATATTTATTTCGGGACAAACGATCTTTATGAAAAAGCATCTGGTTAAACTTCAAAACAAAATCGTTAAAATCAAGAATCTTTGCGCATTTTATTTTTCAGGGCCGCTTTTTTAGCTACTTTTTCCCAAAACTTTCTCTTATAATATAATGCTGTTTCCACTGAAGAAGCAATATCCCAGCCCCGAAGACGGGAATATTCGGTAACAATATACGAAGTTACTTCATCACTCGGGCTGATTCTATCAAAATTACGAAGACACTCCTTTTTCGTCAGCTTGCCAAAACGCATCCTGTTCAAATCTACCAAACTAAAGTGCACGTCATCTCCGACTTGTTCATAAAGGACATTTCCCGGAGAATAATCCAGATGCAAGATTCCCGACTCATGAACTTTTAAAGTAAACTCGGCAAACTTGTCGAGGATATATTCACCCGACCCTATCGAATTATAAAAGTCACGCATCATTCGAGGATAATTTTCCATTTTACTTATAAAATATCCTTGATAAAAAAACAGACCTTTTTTTACTTCTATATAGGCTATCGGTTCAGGAGTGCGTATTCCTTTACTCAAAAGAAACATAGCATAATCATAAGCTCTCTTCGCTTTACTAGGGCGAAAAAAAGCATAGATAATACGGTTGATACAAATCGGAACTTTATAGCGTTTCACTACAACATCGATATCTTGTACCCTGAATTTCTTAATTTGATTACGAGCCTCATAAATCATATCCCCCCCATTACTGAAATCAGAGGGAAGTTGCTTTATAAAAAGTGAAAGTTTCGAATAATCCGGATTAATTACAATATTCATATCACCGAGTTAAAACTCTTCTTCGTTAATTCTATACAAATATACCTATTTTCTTGAATATAGCTTTTTACAAAACTATTTTTGGGCATATATTTCCTTTTTTATCTTATCCGCTATCTCTTCAGGAGAAATTTCATTTAAACAAGCATAATCATTCCGCCAACAAGGACGATTTCCAAATATCGAGCATGGACGACAGGGTAAATCGAGCTGAACAACATTATCCAGAGATTGTCTCCACCCTAAAAAACCCGCATAGGGATGAGTCGCACCCCAAACAGATATAACCGGAAGTCCGACTAAAGAAGCCAAATGCATATTTGCAGAATCCATCGAAACCAACAATTTCAAATGACTCATCAAGGCCAATTCTCCGGAGAAACCCAGTTTCATGTCCGTTAAAGAAACAACCTTATCCGGAAAATCAGATGCCCATCGGTTTAAAACCAAAGACTCTTTTTCCCCTCCGCCGAAAAGAAATATTTTATATTCTCCCGTTTTTGCCAACATTGATATTAGTTGTTCCATCTTTTTTTCCGGATATATCTTTCCTTGATGTTTTGCAAATGGCGCTACACCTATACAATGCTCCTCAGAAGAGTACTCCGGTAATAAGATTTCCGGTAAAGCGGCTTTTTGCTTTCCATAAATCGAAACGAAATTTTCAGGAAAAGAAAAGCCGAGTTTCCTGAACACATCCGTATAACGATGAAAAGAAGTAGGTAATTGCCGCAACTTTTTATGTCGACGTGCCGTAATTTCACATTTAGCAATCCGCCCCTTATTTATATGAATACTTTTAACCCCCGAAAGACGCAATAATGCGCACAATAAACGTGAACGCAAAACATTATGAAGATCAGCTATCCCGTCAAAAGATAACGCCCGAAGCTCTTTATATAGTACATAAATACCTTTTATCCCCCTATGCCGTCCCCGAATTTCAGCCGGATAAATCTTCAAATTATCCGGTCGGTTTATGAATATCCGAGATACCACAGGAGTAGTCAGCATTGTAAAATTCACATCGGGATAAGCTTCACACAACGAGTAAACCACCGGAATAGTCATCGCAACATCTCCCAATGCGGAAAGCCGAATAATCAAAATATTTCTTAATGGTCGGGGGAAAATCACAGAACAATTATTTTTTACCATATAGCACCGGATTCAGGGCCGGATCATTATACATTTTCATTTGCTTATATACTTTCATATATTTCTTCCCCGACTCAATATCAAGTAAAAGCTGATCTATCGCAGAAGACAAATCGATTCGTTGCTCAAGCAACACCCGCAATTTTTCACGGCACTTTTCTATATGTTCCGGAGAAGCGTCACGGCGTTCTACCTCCTGCTGCATATGATAAATCTTAAGGGCCAGAATAGAAAGTCGATCTATTGCCCATGCAGGACTTTCGGTATTGATCTTTGCATCTGCTTCCACCTTTACATTCTTATACTTATCCCAGAAATAACTGTCTATCAATTCGACCAAATCGGTACGATCCTGATTCGACTTGTCAATACGGCGTTTTATCTGCAACGCTTCTGAGGGATCGATAGCCGGATTGCGAATAATATCTTCCAAATGCCACTGGACGGCATCGATCCAATTTTTCAGATATAAATAATAATCGATTGTTTTTTCTTCAAAAGGATTCTGAATCTCAGCATCCACGTCATCTATATTGTGATAAGCCAATGTGGCATTCCAAAATATCCGGTTACTTTTTTCACTAAAAGTCATATCGAGTCTGTTATTGTATAGTTAAGTCTACAAACATAACAATTGTTTCATAAACGAACAATCTTTCGGACAAATAAATACGGTTTAACGCCCTTTACCGAATACATACCGAAAAAAGAGTTAATTTTGTACCATTTCCCGTAGATATGAAAAAGAATATCAATATTATTATCGATAATAAAATACCTTTCATCAAAGGTATTCTCGAACCGTATGCAAACGTTAGATATTTACCCCCTTCGGAGATAACAAAAGATCAAGTAAAGGATACTGATATTTTGATCATACGCACTCGTACACGCTGCAATGAAAATCTTCTTTCAGGAAGCCGTTGCAAATTTATCGGTACGGCAACAATCGGATTCGACCACATCGATACCGAATATTGCAAACAAAACGATATCGAATGGAAGAATGCGCCGGGATGCAACGCCTCATCGGTCGGGCAATATATATTAGCATCTTTGCTTCTGCATGCAGAACAAAACAATTATTCGCTTAAAGGGAAAAAGATCGGAATAGTCGGTGTCGGTCATGTCGGTTCGATAGTCGCTCACCATTGCCGAACTATCGGGATGACTGTTTTGCTCAATGATCCGCCTCGGGCAAATACGGAACAAAACGATACTTTCGTTTCTTTAGACACGATTGCCGAAGAATGCGATTTTATCACTTTTCATACACCGCTTAATCGCACGGGGATATACCGAAGTTTTCATCTGGCCGACAATAGCTTTTTCAAAAAGTTGAGAAAGCAACCCGTTATCATCAATTCTTCCCGAGGAGAAGTTGTCGATAATAAAGCCTTATTAACCGCATATCAAAAGAAAGAAATATCGGATATAATCATCGATTGTTGGGAAAACGAACCGGATATACTTCCTGAATTACTTGAGAGCGCCTTTATCGCGACACCTCATATTGCCGGCTACTCAGCCGACGGAAAATCGAATGCCTCCCGGGCTATGGTTCGGGAAATATCCCGAATACTCGGGATCGAGATCGACACCTCAAAAATAACACCTCCGCCAGCCCCTTTTCCGGAAATAGATCTAAATGTATGTTCGGGAGATCCGATAACGAATGCCGTAATCGCGTCATACGATCCCCGAACCGACACAACCAATTTGCGTTCCGCACCTGAACAATTCGAAAATTTACGCGGGAATTACGGACTTCGTCGAGAATTCGGCGCATATAAAATCATGCTTTCCGCATCCGAAAAAATTCCGGTTTTAAAAGAATTAGGGTTCATTAGCCCCTCAAAATCATAGTCGTGAGACAATATCCTCAATTATCCGAGGATAAAACTCATACTCCAATCGGTGCACTTTTCGAGCTACATCTTCATAAGTATCAGCCGGATCTACCGCACATTTTTCTTGATGGATAATAGCCCCTGAATCATAGTGTTCGTTTACATAATGTATCGTTATACCGCTTTCTTTCTCTCCCGCCTCGACAACAGCTTTATGAACATGATCTCCATACATACCCTTCCCACCGAAACGAGGTAACAACGCAGGATGGATATTTATAATTGCACCGGGATATGCCTGAATCAAATACTTCGGGATCTGCAATAAAAAACCGGCCAAAACGATAAAATCGATATGAAAATCCCGAAGTTTTGTCAGTACATAATACTCCGATTCAGAAAACTCCTTTTTCGTAATGATAAGTTCAGGAACTTTCAATAACCGGGCACGCTCAAGGACATAAGCATCCGACCTGTTAGAAACAACAAGGGAAACTTCAATACTCTTCGATTTGGAAAAATATTGAATAATGTTCTCTGCATTAGTACCCGAACCGGAAGCAAATATGGCAATGTGTGTATTCATTTTTCATTCTATCATTTCAAGTCTTGACAAAACTACAAAAATTTATAAAACAGCCGAAGAAACGATACAATTAATATAAAGGAGCAGTCAAACTCTATCAAGAATACAAGCCTCAATTATTCTGATAGACATCAATATGCCGGTACTCGACAAATACGGAACGACAAAAAAATCCGTGAAATACCTTCATCAGCTCCAATCATTGCCGTAACAGCACCGAAGATGAAGATAAGATCCTAAAAAGCGGATTCGACGGGTACACGTCAAAACCTATCACTATTAATACCAATTACATTAAAAGATAAAATTGTCGATCTATTGACAAATCGAATTCTATTTATTTAATTATGTATCGAAAGATGTTCTAAACGGCAAATAAAAATGCGAAAAATATCCGTTTTCTTCCCTAAAGTCAGTATAGAACAATTCATTGTCCGTTCTATTTTTCCATTGAAAATTGAAAGTTCAAAGAAAAACGGCACAGGAAATCATTATCAAAAAGGATAAAATGAACTCAATTTTTATCTTCAGAGAGCCATCAAGAGGCAAAAAATTGCACAAACAGACTAAAAGTGTGCAGTTTTTTTGATTTTATACAGTAAATATTTTTTTTGTTTGGAGAAAAATGTATTTCTTTGCACAGCAAAAATAAGAAGTAAATTTATTAATTAACTAAAAACTGGAAGTTATGTCTGAAATTGCATCAAGAGTAAAAGCAATCATCGTTGACAAATTAGGAGTAGAAGAATCTGAAGTTACACCAGAAGCAAGCTTCACAAACGATCTTGGAGCAGATTCTCTTGACACTGTAGAATTGATCATGGAATTCGAAAAAGAATTCGGTATCACGATTCCTGATGATCAAGCAGAAAAAATCGGAACTGTTGGCGATGCTGTATCATACATCGAAGCTAACGCGAAGTAACTGAATACTCTACTTTTATGGAATTAAAAAGAGTTGTTGTAACAGGTCTGGGGGCAGTTACGCCATTGGGACTCAACGTTGATGAAACTTGGGAAGCCCTGTTGAATGGAGTAAGTGGTGCCGGACCTATTACTCATTTTGATGCTTCACAATTCAAGACACAGTTTGCTTGTGAAGTAAAAAATTTCGACCCTACACTTTATCTCGATAAAAAAGAGGTGCGCAAATTCGACCGATATGCGCAATTTGCTGTTGCTGCAGCAAAAGAAGCTGTCGGAGATTCGGCTTTAGACCTTGAAAAAGTAGATAAAAACAGGGTGGGAGTTATATTTGCTGCCGGTATCGGTGGTATACGGACTTTTGAAGAAGAAGTCGGCGGATACTTTACCAACATAGAACGCGGCCCTAAATTCAATCCGTTTTTCATCCCTAAAATGATTGCCGACATCGCTGCCGGTCATATCTCTATGATTTACGGATTTCATGGTCCTAACTATGCAACGGTTTCGGCTTGTGCATCATCTACTCATTCCCTGATCGATGCATTCAATAATATTCGTTTAGGAAAAGCCGATGTTATCGTAACTGGTGGAGCTGAAGCAGCAATATCCGTAGCAGGAATCGGTGGATTTAACGCAATGCACGCCATTTCGACCCGCAATGAAGATCCCCAAACGGCATCTCGCCCATTCAGTGCTAGCCGTGACGGTTTCGTTATGGGAGAAGGCGGTGTTTGCCTTATACTCGAAGAATTGAATCACGCTTTAGCTCGTGGAGCAAAAATATATGCAGAAGTTGTCGGTGGCGGTATGTCTGCAGACGCCTATCACTTGACAGCAACTCACCCTGAAGGTCTCGGAGCAAAATTAGTTATGCAAAATGCCCTGAGTGATGCAGAGATGAAGCCTGAAGAAGTAGATTATATTAATGTACACGGTACATCGACACCGGTAGGCGATATATCGGAAGTTAAGGCGATCAAATCTGTATTCGGAGATCATGCTTATGAGCTGAATATAAGTTCAACCAAATCGATGACCGGACACTTATTAGGTGCAGCCGGAGCTATTGAAGCTATGATTTGTGTAAAAACCGTTGAAAATGACATCGTTCCTCCGACAATAAACTTTACCGAAGGAGATGAAGATCCGGAAATTGATTACAAATTGAATTTTACATTCAACAAACCTCAAAAGAGGACTGTTAATGTAGCTCTGTCCAATACTTTCGGATTCGGCGGTCATAATGCAAGTATCATCGTAAAGAAATTCAAAGGATAACGTGTTTCTGAACTTTTATAAAAGAATACGGCTTTTTGTGCAAAAGCACAAAGGGCAGTATTCTTTGTTTTATCAAATACTCGGATTCTACCCCAATAACATAAATTTATACGAACAGGCATTTGTCCACCGTTCATCGGATATCCGTACCCAAGAAGGGCAACGAATCAACAACGAACGATTAGAATTTTTAGGGGATGCAATTCTCGACGCAGTTGTCTCAGATATCCTGTTCAATAAATTTCCGAATAAAAAAGAAGGCTTTTTATCCAATACACGATCAAAAATCGTAAAAAGAGATACACTGAACGACATTGCCATAAAAATGGGATTGGATAAACTCGTACAGACTTCTATCCGGACAAATACTCACAACAATTATATTTACGGCAATGCTTTCGAAGCCTTCATCGGAGCTATATATCTTGATCAAGGGTATGAAACATGCAAAACATTTATCCAAGACCGCATAATCGCACCTTATATAGATTTATCGGCAATTGCACGGAAAGAAGTCAATTTCAAATCAAAATTGATAGAATGGGGACAAAAAAACCGTATCGATGTATCGTTCTCTCTCATCGAAGCCTTTACTGACAAAGAAAATAATCCCATATTTCAGTTTCAAGCAATTCTCGCCGGAAATCCATGTGGAATAGGGATCGGCTATTCTAAAAAAGAAGCTCAACAAAATGCAGCACAAATAGCCTTAACTCGTGTAAAAAACGACCAAACATTCGCCCAATCAATACTTAGTGCACAAAAAAAACAGGAATTAAATCTTTCAGAAAAAGAAAATAACGAAAATTTTAGAGAGCAATTCTCCTTATCTTTTACAAACCACGATTCTCCAGATAAACCTCACGAATCTTAAATAACTTTATTTAATTAATAAAGTAAAAAAAACATTTACTTAAAACTGGTATTATAGGCTCATAAGAACTGTCTGAATTTTCTAATAAGCGAACATTATCAGGTCATTTTTACGTTTTCTCCCGACAAAACTTTTATACCGACCTTAATTTTGATCCAGAATTAGCCAATATCGGAAACTATAATAATATAGAAATCAATATTTCAAACTACCTTGTTAATCTCAATTTTAATTCTTATATTTACCAAGCATGATTAACATTACAAAAATCAGATTTGTACACAACTGCATACACATCATACTTAACCCTAATACCCCAACAAAATGAAACAGATTTTACAAAAACTACTGATTGTAACTTTTTTACTCGCACTTACACAGCTATTGCATGCCCGTAAAATTGAAGTTACCGACGCTCTATCAACGGCTAAAAATTTTATTGCTAATACTGAATACGGCAAAATACGACAAAAGGCTATTGCCACAAACTTGGAACTCGTATACACCGAGAGCGATGCCAATGCTCCTCTCTACTACGTGTTCAACATAACTGGAGGCGGTTTTGTCATTACCGCTGCCGACGACCGCGCAACAAAGATACTTGCATACGTAGACAAGGGTTCATACAATCCCTCAACACTGCCCGCAAACATGCGCTGGTGGCTTGGCGAATACGCCCGGCAAATAAAGGCAGTATGCTCCATGCCGGAAGTTACAGAGCAAACACACGCCGCTAAAGCCGTAAAAACAGAAATAAAGCCCTTGCTCGAAACCGAATGGTCACAAGAAGCCCCATTCAATCAACTTTGCAGTTACAATAATGGTACAAGTATCTCACCCGCTTTAACCGGATGTGTAGCCACCGCAATGTCGCAAATCATGTATTTCCACAAATGGCCCGAAAAGGGCACGGGATCGTACAGCTACGACTACTCGATAGACGTAAACGGCAAAGAAGTACAGCAACACAAAGAAAGTAGCTTTGCTGAGCACTCATACGATTATGCAGCCATGATACCCTCATACCGTTCCGGCTACACACAACAGCAAGCCGATGCAGTGGCTCTTTTGATGTTCGACTGTGCAATTAGCGTAAATTCGCTTTTCAATGACACAAACATAGGCACAGCCGGCGCATCGAACTGGGCTGTTTATTCATTTCAAGATTACTTTGGATATGCAAAAACAGCAGCAGAGATAAGCCGCAGCAACATTACTAACGATGATGAATGGGAAACGCTTGTATACAACGACTTACAAGCAGGACTTCCGGTTTTCTATTCCGGTAATGACGATAGCGGCAGCGGACACACGTTCGTTTGCGATGGTTACAAAGATGGCCTTTTCCATATTAATTGGGGATGGGAAGGTACTTTTAACGGATACTTCGCCCTATCGGGTACCGATGCCCTCAATCCTTATACCGGAGCAGGACTTCACGGTCAAGGCTACCATAACGACCAGCGTATTATAACAGGACTAAAGCCGGCTAAAGCCAGCAGTGGTGTTGTTGCACAAGACGCCATTACCATTTCGCAAAACTCGGCAACTCGCGGTGATGAACTATTCGTTTCGGGAAACATGATAAATATCTCCAACACCGAGGAAGTTTACATGGGATTAGAATTGACTGATGTAGCAACGGGTGAGAAAATTATAGCGGGTATAACCGACTACACCTTTGCTCCGGGTAACCGTTTCAGCGCATTACTACTGAACACGAGCGATATTGTAAAGAACGGCACATTCGAAGTATGGCCGGTTTACCAAATAAGCGGCACCACAGAATGGATACGCATAGAAGCAGCTACGGGTCAGAACAAAGCACCGCAACTTACCATTTCGGGCAAAACACCGACAATATACGTAACCGCACCTATCAGTTTCGAACACGGGAATTTCACATCTATAGAAAACCTCAAACTTTATGTAAAACTGCAAGCTCTCGAGAACGTAAGTAACATAGAATTCCGCGCATATTTCAAGCAACCTTGGGACGGCCAGACCGGAGCTACATTGACCGGTACTGTTGCTTCACTAGAAAACGGAGACATAACCACCCTTGTCCTCACACCGCTCGGCTCTACGGCCAATCTGCGACAAGAGATACCCTACTCGCTCGAACTATACTTGTACGAAAACGAACAGAATGTCAAAATTCCGATTTCGAGCAATACCAAAATTAACAATGCTATAATTGTAAGCGCAGAAAAAGAAGAAGAACTTGGTATCGAGAACGTGACGACCGACAATACCATAGTAGACGTTTTCACGATTGACGGTGTTTTGATTCGTCACAAAGTAAGCAACGACAGAGCTTTGGAAAACCTTCCTAAAGGCATATACATTGTAAACGGACGCAAGATGTTAGTAAAGTAACATTCGTACGTACTACAAAGAAGAGGCTGTCCAAAAATTCAGGCTGAATTTGAGATGGCCTCTATCTTTTATTTCAGGTTTAAATTGGGATATTCAATAAATGGAAAAAGCCCGGTACGATACCGAGCTTTATTCCGATCTAATAGTGTATTTCAACAATGTTTAACCATAACTTGGGGACACATCAAAGTGTCAACATCCCTATTCTTATTTTACAAGAATCTTTCTACAAATAATTAATCTTTGTTTTCTTTTTTCGAACGGTCACGTTTGTCTTGACGTTCAGGACGTGGCTGTAATGCTTTCATAGAAAGGCGGAACTTTCCGGTCTTTTTATCGATTTCGATCAACTTAACCGTAACCTCATCTCCTTCCTTAATTCCAGATTGTTCCATTGATTCAATGCGGTCCCAGCTTATCTCCGAAATATGCAGCAAACCGTCTTTTCCCGGCATAAACTCAATAAATGCACCAAAAGCAAGAATCGATTTTACTTTTCCGGTATAAACTTCCCCTTCTTCGGGAACAGCCACTATACCTTTGATTCTGGACAGAGCCGCATCGATAGACTCCCGGCAAGGTGCAGCAATCTCGATACGTCCGATATTATCCACTTCTTCAATCGTAACAACAGCTCCTGTTGCTTCTTGAATTCCTTGAATAATTTTCCCGCCCGGACCTATTACCGCACCGATCATATCTTTCGGAATAGTCAAAGTTTCGATACGCGGAGCATGAGGTTTCATGTCAGGACGCGGTTCTGGTATCGTTTCAAGAATTTTACCAAGTATATGCATACGACCTTCACGAGCTTGTGCTAAAGCCTTTTCAAGTACTTCATAAGAAAGTCCGTCAACTTTTATATCCATTTGGGTTGCCGTAATACCGTCTTTTGTACCTGTTACCTTAAAGTCCATGTCTCCAAGATGGTCTTCATCTCCAAGTATATCGGACAATACAGCAAATTTCACATTATCTTTATCCGTAATCAATCCCATAGCGATACCGGATACAGGCTTCTTGATTTTAACCCCGGCATCCATCAATGCCAAAGTTCCGGCACAAACCGTTGCCATAGAAGAAGAGCCGTTTGATTCAAGAATATCCGACACGATACGAATCACATAAGGATAGTCTTTAGGGATCATCCGTTTCAATGCACGATTTGCCAAATTACCATGACCGATTTCCCGACGGCCGACTCCTCTTTGCGCTTTAGCCTCACCGGTAGAGAACGGAGGGAAATTATAATGAAGTAAGAAACGCTCACGAGTTTGATCCAGCACATCGTCAACAATTTTCTCATCCAATTTAGTACCCAATGTCACTGTTGACAAAGATTGAGTTTCTCCACGTGTAAATACTGCCGATCCGTGAGGTCCCGGAAGATAGTCCACCTCACACCAGATAGGACGGATTTGAGTCGTGGTACGACCGTCCAAGCGTTTCCCTTCATCCAAAATACACCGACGAACAGCTTCTTTCTCGACATCATGATAATAGCGTTTTACCAAAGCTTCCTTTTCTACGGCAACCTCAGCATCCATCCCGGCAAGATACTCGGTTACGATAGCTTCAAAAGCTTCAGAACGAGCATGTTTATTCGCATTACCAGACTGTGCTATAGCATAAGCCTTGTCATAACATTTTTCCCAAACATCCTTACGAAGTTCTTCGTCATTCACTTCATGGCAATAGGTACGTTTTACAGTAGAACCGACAGCTTCCGCCAATTCGATTTGCACCTGACACTGTTTCTTGATAGCTTCATGAGCGACTTTCATCGCTTCGAGCAATTCTGCTTCCGAAACTTCATCCATTTCTCCCTCTACCATCATGATATTTTCCATAGTCGCTCCTACCATAATATCGATATCGGCTTTTTCCAACTCTTCGAATGTAGGATTAATTTTAAATTGTCCATCGATACGAGCAACACGAACTTCAGAGATAGGACCGTTAAACGGAATATCAGAAACGGCAAGAGCTGCTGATGCTGCTAATCCGGCTAATGCATCGGGCATATCGTGACCGTCAGAAGAAAACATTATTATATTTACGAACGTATCTGCATGATAATTATCAGGGAACAAAGGACGTAATACACGGTCAACCAAACGTGCCGTCAAGATTTCATAATCCGAAGCACGGCCTTCTCTCTTTGTAAAACCTCCCGGGAAACGCCCGTAAGCTGAATATTTCTCTTTATACTCTACTTGTAAGGGCATAAAATCCACCCCTTCGCCGGCTTCCTGTGCCGACACTACGGTAGCCAAAAGCATGGTATTACCCATTCGGACTTCTACTGCCCCGTCAGCTTGTTTAGCCAATTTTCCAGTTTCGATCGTGATGGTTCTTCCATCTCCTAAATCGATCGTTTTCTTAATAGGATTAATCATAAAATTTTTTCTTGTTCACTTTCTTTCCAAATTCATGCAAAGATAATTAAAGTTTAAGTGCAACAAGGTGAAAATGAAAGAAAAATCTTATCGAACACTCTATTTTCACCTTTTATTACAGTTAAAATCTCTATTTTGGGTCTTTAAATTTATAAAATGCGGTTTGTTCTATGAAAAAATATATCTTTGCAAAGAGAAAAGCATAAAAATATCTTATGAAAAAGTACCTTTATCTATTAACTGTTATCGTGACCTTTTCGGCTTGCCACCGCAATGATTTTACCGTAACGGGAAATGTTTCGGACGCAGAAGGAAAAACGCTCTATTTCGAAGCTACGCAAATCGACAAAATCGTCACTTTGGATTCTATAAAATTGAAGTCGGACGGAAAGTTCACATTCTATGCCCCGAAAACCGAATTCCCCGAATTTTACAGATTACGCCTCGGCAGTTCATATATCCACTTTGCCATAGATTCTACAGAAACCGTCACTTTTCAGACATCCGGCAAATCTTTTACGGATTACTCTGTAGAAGGGTCGGAAGAAAATAAACAAATACAAGAAGTTTCTAAAGCAGGAAGTCTATTAAAAAATGAAGTTGATAAAATTTTAAGTAATACCGGAACTTCGGACAGCATCCGAATAGCAAACGCCAAAAGGTTATTAAACGCTCTCGATCAATACAAAAAAACGACCTTACCTATTATATATGGAAACCCCAAATCAAAAGCCGCTTATTTTGCCATTTTTCAGCAAGTTAACGGAAACATAATTTTCGATCCGTTCGACAAAGAAGACAGTAAAGCCATCCGTGCCGTAGCAAACGCGTACGATGTATATTATAAAGGCTCACATCGAGCCAAGCAACTTTACAATATGGCCATAGCTTCTCTTCAAGCCGAACGACAACTAAAACAGCCGACTTTGTTAGAACAAGCAAAAGAGGCATCTCTGATAGATATATCGTTGCCTGACATCAAAGGGAAACAACAGAAGTTATCAGATCTGAAAGGAAAAGTTGTTTTACTCGATTTTACAGCTTATCAAACCGATTATTCACCGGAATATAATATCTTACTTGCCAAAATATATAAACAATTCAGAGACAAAGGATTTGAAATTTATCAAGTATCTTTAGACAATAATGAAAATTTCTGGAAAGTATCGGCATCAAATCTTCCATGGATATGCGTACGGGATGAGGCCAGCATCTACTCTACCGTAGCGAACTTATACAATGTAAAAAATCTTCCGAGCGCATTTCTTATCGACAGGACAGGTGCAATACAAAAACGGATAGCTTCAATAGAATCAATTTCAGGAGAGATTCAAAAACTCCTATAAAGAATAGTTCTAAAATAAAAGTTTTATTCAGAGAAAGTTAGAAAGATTGTCGTTTTTATTTGGAAAGTAAAAAAAAGAACTTATCTTTGCAATAGAGAACACACAAAAAGGAGTTCCGGCTTAACAGCGGGAATTCTTTTTTGTTTTATAACACAGAAGACAAAACAATTAAAAATTAAACTATAGGAGATCAAAATTATGGCTATTGTTTATATGACCGAAGAAGGTTATAAAAAAATGCTTGAAGAGATTACTTTTCTCGAAACTGTAAAAAGACCTGAAATATCAAGGCAAATCGCGGAAGCTCGTGATAAAGGCGACCTCTCGGAAAATGCGGAATATGATGCGGCAAAAGAGGCGCAAGGTCTATTGGAAATGAAAATCGCCCAATTAAAAGATAAAGTCGCAAATGCACGCATGATCGATGACACAAAACTGAACACTCATACCGTACAGATACTGAATAAGGTAAAAATAAAGAACACAAAAAATAACGCGGTTATGCAATATATGCTCGTATCGGAAAGCGAAGCAAATTTGAAAGAAGGAAAGATTGCCGTAAGCACACCGATAGGGAAAGGATTACTTGGAAAAAAAGTAGGAGATATTGCAGAAATACAAGTTCCGTCAGGAATTATGACATTCGAAATTATCGATATATCGATTTAAAATGGAACGACACCTCGGGTTTGATGCCCGGACGGTGTCGTTCTTGCTATACAGACTGCCCCTGCGTACATATCCTATAGTTTACCGTACGTTGCGGGCAGTTTTTCAAAAAATACTTAATTCAAATAAATATAACTATGCCAACTATTTTCAGTCGTATCGTAGCAGGAGAAATTCCATGTTACAAAATTGCCGAAGACGAGAAATATTTTGCATTTCTCGATATCAATCCTTTAGCAGAAGGTCATACATTAGTCATTCCCAAGGCAGAAGGAGATTACATATTCGACATGTCAGACGAAGCCTATGCAGGGCTGACTTTATTTGCAAAAAAAGTTGCTAAAGCTATCGAAAAAGCAATTCCCTGTAAACGTGTGGGTGTAGCCGTTATGGGATTGGAAGTCCCGCATACCCACATTCATCTAATCCCTATTAATAAAGAAACAGACATGTACTTCTCAAAGGAGAAATTAAAAGTATCTTCCGAAAAAATGGAAAAAATAGCAGCTTCTATCGCTTCAAAAATAAAATAGTCCGTTTAAACGGAAATTTGCATTCGAATCACGCAATCATTCAAAAAAGCATTACCAATATATACAAGAAGCTAACCCAATTGAAAAAGCCGGTTTCATCTCATAACAAACCGGCTTTTTTACTTTCCAATATAGCAAACCCACAATTTTTTTATAAATTCACATCGTCACTCTCAAAGGTCATATACTAATAACATCAGACTAACAATAATAGAATTTTATACATCAAGATAATGAAAGACATAATAAATACACGCTGTGGCTGGGCAGGAACAGATGAGCTATATATAAAATATCATGACGAAGAATGGGGCAGGCTTGTTACCGATGATAAAACATTATTTGAATTTCTGGTTCTTGAAAGTGCCCAAGCCGGATTGGCATGGATTACCATTCTCAGAAAACGAGAAGGATACAAAAAAGCTTTTCATCACTTTGACGTAGAACAAGTTGCACGCATGACTTCAGAAGACATAGAACAACTAATGCAATTTGACGGCATTATACGAAACCGTCTAAAAATCAAATCTACAATTACAAATGCAAAACTTTTTCTCACCATACAGAAAGAGTTCGGGAGCTTTTATAATTATATATTATCATTCTTCCCTGATAAAAAACCGATAATTAACAAATTCAAGTCATTAAGTGAAATACCCGTGTCGTCTCCCGAATCCGATGCAATGAGCAAAGACATGAAAAAACGGGGATTCAAATTCTTCGGAACTACTATTTGCTACGCTTATCTACAAGCGACAGGATTCATCAACGATCACCTGACAGACTGTATTTGTCGAAAAAATAAATAAAGATGATACAAATAAAATTTCAATTCGCATAATATTAAAATTACCGACAAATCATACATGGAACAGCTCATCAACAAAAATTCTCGTATTGAAGTCGTAGATGCTCTACGAGGATTTGCTGTAATGGCAATCATCTTGGTTCATAATCTGGAACATTTCATTTTTCCGGTTTATCCGACCGACTCGCCAAACTGGTTGAATATCTTAGATCAAGGTATATTCAACGGAATTTTTTCTCTTTTTGCGGGAAAAGCCTATGCCATCTTCGCTCTTTTGTTCGGATTTACATTCTACATACAAACCAACAATCAAAGAAAACGGGGTAAAGATTTCGGCTATCGTTTCCTCTGGCGTTTAATATTGTTAGTCGGTTTCGCAACATTAAATGCAGCCTTTTTCCCGGCAGGAGATGTCTTACTGTTATTCGTAGTGACAGGACCGATATTATTTTTTACACGAAATTGGAGTAACAAAGCCATTATCATAACCTCTGTCATTTTTCTGTTGCAACCCATCGAATGGTATCATTATATCGCCAATCTGATAAACCCGACACACCGGTTGCCTAACCTCAAAGTAGGCGAAATGTATGCAGAAGTAGCAGAATATATAAAAGGCGGAAATTTTTGGGATTTCATCTTAGGAAACATCACATTAGGACAAAAAGCCAGTTTGTTATGGGCCATAAACGCAGGACGCTTTTTCCAAACAGCAGGATTATTTCTATTAGGTTTCTATATCGGCAAAAAGCAACTTTTCGTTTCTTCCGAAAAAAATCTCCATTTCTGGGTAAAGATACTGATTGTCTCCGCTATTGCATTTGCACCTTTATATACATTGAAAGATCTTATTATGGACAATACTCCAATCATACGACAAACAGCAGGAACGGCATTTGACATGTGGCAAAAATTAGCCTTTACTCTGGTCTTGGTAGCATCTTTCATACTTCTTTACCAAAACAAGAAGTTTCATAATAGGGTCAACAATTTATGTTTTTATGGTAGAATGAGCCTTACCAATTACATCGCCCAATCTATAATAGGAGCAATTATTTATTTTCCATTTGGCTTGTACCTCGCACCATATTGCGGATATACAGTCAGTTTATTAATCGGATTTTTTACATTCCTATTGCAAGTAAAGTTCTGCAAATGGTGGTTGTCGAAACATAAACAAGGGCCATTAGAACTTATTTGGCACAAATGGACTTGGTTGGGCGTAAATAAGCAATAACGGATAAACTAGAGAAGCAACATCAAGAACTATATTGCCAAAGCGAACCAAATGCCTGTTTAAAATTTCTTGCATCGTAGCATTGAGAAAAATGCAAAAAGAGCAGCTCGATTTTATCCGGTCGTTATCCTAAAAAAACAATCGTTATTTTTTAGATAAAAATCTCTTGCTCAACCATCTTCTTATAGGCTCGTCATATAACTTCAGGCAAAGATACGCGAGCAAAATATTTCCGAAAAAAAGTAACAAAACTACCGGCCACACTTGCCCAAATGTCAGATCATTATTCCACACCCATGCATAAAAAAGGTACATAAAAGGATAATGAACAATATACACAGGGTAAGATATATCTCCAAAAAACTTACATATTTTTAATGTCCATTTATCTGTTGTTTTACCAGATGCTCCCCAATAGACCAATAACGGAAAAAGCAAAATAGCACACACCGAATCATAAATACCATTTATCCACGAAAATTCTTTATTACCGACATACGGGACAGAGAGTAATACGGCAATCACCAAACTACAAATCCAGAAAGCGCCTCTGATTTTAACTGGTTTGAAGACTCGAGACATAAGCAAACCTGCGGAAAACGAAAACATCAAACGTAAAAAACCTCCGATCAGATTATAATCCAGAAGTGTCCAACCTACCCCTAAATGTCCATAACCCGAAAGGCCGGAGATCGCAAATGCAGCTAATCCGATTCCGGACAATGAAACAAGCAAAGCAAGTGACTTGGTAGACAATCGACGAATAAATAAAGCATACAGGATATTTCCTATATACTCAAAAAACAAAGACCAGCTCGGACCATTTAAAGGATACATCTCTCCATTTCCCCGAACTTCTACCTTCGAACCGGGTATTGCTGGGATAAGAAAAAGATTGAGTAGCATAGCAAGCATTAACACTGATAAAGAGACTTGCGAGCCATCCCATTTTTCGCTACCTTGTATATAAAATGTACAAGCTCCTAAAATAGCCCCCATAACAACCATCGGATGCAGACGAATCAACCGGCGTTTCACAAAATCCTTCACTGTCATTGTCATCTTCCAACGATCGTCATAAGCATATCCTATAACGAACCCCGACAGAATAAAAAAGAAATCGACAGCTAAATATCCATGATTAAATTTCTGATCTATGGGACTTGTTGCAAAAGCTTCAAAAACATGATACCATATCACCAAAAGAGCTGCGACACCCCTTAATCCATCAAGAAGTTCATAATGAGGTTTTGAATCTGAAAATGCAGAAGAAGATAATGTTTTTTGCATATATATTTAGAATTTAAGTTTTACTTAGAGCCTGTATAAACTTTCCGACAAAAAATATTGTCAGGTCATTTTTGTGTTTTCTTCTGATCTTTTTTCCTGTTTTCACTTGTCAGATAGCCCACTATCAACCTCGTAAACACAGAAAAACATCCTCAAAAGAAACTCTCAAGCCTGGCCCGAATAAAATTCAGACAGGCTCTTTGGCTTTGACAATCGGAGTTCAAAATTACGATATTTATATCGTATTTCGATTGTCCTACATCAAATTCGCCTTCTTAAATATCATTTTTGGGCTCTAAGTCGACTCAATGTCGGGAGAGTTATACCCAAATAAGAAGCGACATACCCCAATTGTACCCGCTGGTATATATGAGGAAATTGACGCTTGAATTCTTCATACCGCTCTTTTGCAGACAATGTAAGACGATCTTTGTGCGAACGATGTAAACGTCGATACTCATTTTGATGAATAATCCTACCCCAATTAGCCAATTCTATATTGGTCCGAAAAAGATGCAACAAATCATCCAATGATATTTTATAGGTCACGACATTCTCAAGAGTCTCCACAAACTCTTCACTCATTCTATTATAATAAAGTTCATCCATACTGAATACAATACCTCCTTCGCAAGAAAAAGACGTGGTTATCTCTTCCCCGTTCACCAACCAAAAAGAACGGGTCGCTCCTTCTTCAATAAAATAAGCGAACTTACAGAAACTATCAGCTTTTATCAACTGAAATCTTTTAGGGAAACGGCATAATTCCACATGTTTCTTCAAAATACATATGGTATCGTCAGAAATAGGATACAAAGATCTCATCTGATTGATTACATTTTTCATAAATACTTAATACAAGGTAAACAAAGAGATATTATTCAATAGACAAAAATAAACAAAATGTCTGTTAATCATTTCAGAAAAAAGATAACATAAATTTTGTCTGAAAAACAAGAGGCCGTTTATACCATATTTTCTGCCGAACATTCGCCATCTGCCTACAATAAATCCCGAATTGTTTGAAATCTTTAAACTCTTGAATAACTTTTATCCATTAACATCTTGAGCAAAAAGTAATACGACTTCAAATAAAAAAGAGTACCCGAATATTCGGGTACTCTTCTTGTTTAATAAGAAAACACTCTTTTTATTTCGTCAAAGAAGAAATATCATATTTTGCAAATTCAATATCTGCAGCAGCAAAAGCCTTCATCTGATTATCCAAACTGATAGCTTTTTGCAGATTTTCCTTAACCATCTTTTCGTTGTTTGTACGAGCACCTACAACAGCCAACAGATAAAGAGTCGTAGCGTCTTTTCCGTTGTTGATAGAAGACAATGTATTCTTAGCTTTGTTATAATCTTTAGTCAAGATCTGTGCAATAGCAGCATTGTTGCTCTTTGTATCGCCGAATGCTTTAACAGCTTTCTGATATTCACCTTTCTTCAAATAAAGAACACCGGTAGCTTCTTTCAATTCATCGATACCTGCAGCATTACCGAATTCTTGAGCTGCTTTATTATAATCATTCTTAGCCAAGCTGATCAAACCTAGGTTCATTTGAACTTCCGGAGCTTTCGGATCGATCTTAGCAGCTTTCTTGAACCAGTTTTCTGCTTCAGCTACATTTTGTTTCTGATAATAAGCCATACCTACATTGTTATAAGCACGGTAATCGTTCGGATAAATTTCTGCAGCTTTTTTATAGATAGCGATCTTGTCATCTTTAGAATCGGTCAACGTACCGGCATATAATAATTCATCCAATGTCAAAGATTTAGGATCAGAAGCTGCGAGCTTACTGATTTCAGCATCTGATTTACCGATAATATCAATACTTGCCGTGATTCTTGAATAACGCAATTGAGGAAGAATTTCATCAGCCAATACTTTAAATGTACTTGACATATTCTTTATCTCTTTTTCACGTTGTTCGGGATCTGAATACATAGAAAGAACACGAAGGATAAGGTCTTTGTCCTGAATATTCGATTTTTCAACCAATTCTTTGAAACCTTCCCAGTCTTGAGCTGTAAACTCAGCAGTCATATCAGTTTCGATATTGCCTTTTTTCAACTGTTCGTTCATATATTTCACCGTATTCTTTTCACGGTTTTCAGCCAATTTGGTATTCAATTCAACACCACCATCGGGAGATGCATAAGAAGAAATATTGATTCCTTTAAGTTCTTTATTTGCAGCGCTGGCAGCATTAGCCACTTCGTTGTGGAATTCTTTCATCTGATCAGTAGATAACTGATTTGCACGGATATTAGCTTGTTGAATCAAGAACAAAATATCTGCTTTACGGCTTTCGTTGATAATGCGTTGGAATTTATCTGCTGCAAGTGCAGGTTTTACAGTAGCTGCATTGCTGATTTCGGCTGTAGCCAACACTCCTTCTGCAACTTTTACACGAGGCAAATCATAAGATTTAGAACCTTTTTGTACTTTAAAAGCAAGATATAAATCAGATTTTCTCATTTGAGGAATATAATCAAATGAAGCCTTCATTGTGATATTTCCACCTAATTTATAAGAAATAGTCTGATTATTTCCTTTCACTTTTTCTCCTTGATAAGTATATGAAGCAGCTGCAGTCTCGCCTCCTTCATAAACCAAATAAGGAGTAACGGTAACCGTAACTTTCTTTTTGAAATACTTTTCAGGGAATTTTCCTGTAATCGTTGCGGCAACCTTTCCGCCTACAACTTCAAGTGGAGAGGGAGTTACGGTAAAGTAATCTGCCGATAATCCACCCATTTTTTTACATCCTACAAAGGCCACTAAAACAGCCAATAATAAGGGTAAATAGAGTTTTTTATTCATAACTAATTGTTTAATTGGGTTATACTTCTTCTTAATATTCACAAAAGTAACACTAATTTTTAATTTAACATCCTATTATGCAAAAAAATAGGAACAAACTGTTTCCGACATCATATAAGACATCAAATTATCGAGACAAATATAGTTAAATTTCTGACAATCGAATACTGAAAATAATATTTTTTTTAGTATAAAAGTCAGATAATCCGCCCTCAATCTCGCCTTTTTCTTGTTTTTGTATTTTTTGCGTAAAAAAACTGTCTTTTTAACACAATATTTCAGAAATCGTTCAATACCCATACAGATCTAAAAAAAATCTGAAGATACTTTGCAACTTCGGGAAAAGACTACAACGCATCTGTAGAGAAATAAAAACAGAGCAGAAAAAGATTCAAACAGATTCTCAAACGAGACTTATGTCCGAAACTTCATATTTCTCGGATGATGATTTAAAATTTCACTTTTTATAAATTCCTTATCCAGATGAACATAAATCTCTGTCGTAGTAATACTCTCATGTCCCAACATCTGTTGAATGGCACGTAGATTAGCTCCTCCCTCAAGAAGATGAGTAGCAAAAGAATGCCGTAGGGTATGAGGACTGATTTTTTTATGAATGCCGCAAATCTCACATTGATTGCGAATAACATAAAAAATCATGACTCTGGATAAACGTCCCCCCCGACGGTTCAAAAAAAGAATATCCTCATCACCTTTCTTTACATTCAACAGCTCCCTATCTTTTTTATATTTCCTAATTTCAGCCAATGCAACCTCTGAAATAGGGACGAGCCTCTGCTTATTTCCTTTTCCTTCAACAGTTATAAACTCTTCCTTTTCATAAATCCGGGACATTTTTAAATTTATCAATTCCGACACTCGCAAACCGCAACCATACAAAACCTCTATAATTGCCTTGTTACGCTGACTTTCAGGCAATGACATATCGAAAGAGTCAACCATGCGATTTACTTCCTCAACACTTAACACCTCCGGAAGATGAAGTCCGATTTTAGGACCTTCTATCGACTCGACAGGATTAACGCTGATATAATCCTCTAAACACAAAAATTTATAAAACGATTTTAATCCGGACAATATGCGGGCTTGTGATCTGGGATGTATTCCTATATCCTGTAACCCGCATATAAATTGTTGAATATCGACTTTCTGAAGTATTTCCCGGGTCAAATTCTCAGTACCTATATACAATAATAATTTATACACATCATTTCGATAACCCTCGACCGTATTTTGAGAAAGCCCTCTTTCAAGCTTTAAATAACTCAGATATTTTTTCATTAAATCTCTCTCGGTAAGTATCATCTTATTTACGAACTAAATATTCGATTTTTTTATTTACTTTTGCAACATCTTACCGAAGGATTGAAAACATCGAAATCTTCGGATAAGACAAAGGTATAAAAAAGATTCTTTATGAATATACTTATCATTAACGGACCCAACCTGAACCTTCTTGGAAAACGGGAAAAAAGCGTTTACGGAGAAAATTCTTTCGAAAGCTATCTGGAATTTTTACGGAACAAATACTCGGAACACCAATTGGTTTATTTTCAGTCCAACATTGAAGGTGAATTAATCAATACTTTGCATCAATACGGGTTTGGGGATACTGATGGCATTGTTCTCAATGCCGGAGCCTATACACATACTTCCATAGCCATCTCAGATGCCATACGTGCAATTAATGTTCCTGTGATAGAAGTACACATTTCCAACATACATGCACGAGAGGCTTACCGCCACACCTCTATGATTGCGGCCGCATGCAAAGGCTCAATAGCAGGTTTCGGCATGGATTCATACAGACTGGCTATCGAAGCATTAATCAGTAATAAATAAATACTCTCAGATTGTTATATTAGTTATATAGATCAAATTATGTCAAAACAAACTAAGATTGTTGCCACAGTTTCAGATAAACGTTGCGACGTTGAATTCGTTCGGGATCTTTTCGAAAACGGAATGAACGTTGTTCGTATGAATTCAGCCCATTTGGATGCTGAAGGATTCAATAAAATTATAACGAATGTAAGAGCCGTCTCGAATACGATCGCCATTCTTATGGATACGAAAGGACCGGAGATGCGGACCACAGCGATTGCTGACGACGGACGCATCAACTTTTCGACCGGAGACTATGTAAAAATGAGTGGTAATCCTAATCAACTGACGACTAAAGAGCATATATGCATCTCTTATCCGAATTTCGTCAAAGATCTTTCGGTCGGCAGTTTAGTTTTGATCGATGATGGAGAAATAGAATTCAAAGTTATAGAAAAACACGACGACTTTTTACTTTGTATTGCAGAAAATGAAGGAGAACTGGGATCAAGAAAAAGCGTTAACGTACCGGGTGTCCGCATCAATCTTCCGGCTCTGACCGAAAAAGACCGTAAAAACATTTTATATGCTATCGAGCACAATATCGATTTTATCGCACACTCCTTTGTACGCAATAAGCAAGACGTCCTCGATATACAAGAGATACTCGATGCGCATAACAGCAGCATAAAAATCATTGCGAAAATAGAAAATCAGGAAGGTGTCGACAATATCGATGAAATACTTGAAGTCGCTTATGGCGTGATGATCGCCCGCGGAGACTTAGGAATCGAAGTTCCCCAAGAAAAAATACCAGGAATACAACGCATTCTTATCAAGAAATGCGTACAAGCCAAAAAGCCGGTTATCGTAGCGACACAAATGTTACACTCGATGATCAAAAATCCCCGTCCTACACGGGCAGAAGTAACAGATATCGCTAACGCCATCTATTATCGTACCGATGCCTTGATGCTTAGCGGAGAAACCGCATACGGTAAATATCCGGTAGAGGCTATCGCTACAATGTCGAAAGTAGCGGAAGAAGCCGAAAAAACAAAACTATCGGATAACGATATCCAAGTATCGACAGAAGAAGACAAGGAAGATATTACGGCATTTCTTGCCAAACAAGCCGTACGCTCATCGATAAAACTCGGTGTAAAAGCAATCGTTACCGACAGTTATACCGGACGTACAGCTCGAAATATCGCTGCATACAGAGGGAAATATCCTGTTCTTGCCGTTTGTTACCGAGAATCGACAATGCGAGAGTTAGCTCTGTCTTATGGAGTAATTGCCGTATATCAACCAGAAACAAATACCTCCAGAGAATATCTTCATAACGGACTGAAACTGATGATCGACCGCGGCTGGATAACCAGAGACGACCTAATAGCATATATCGGAGGCGCTTTCGGAGAAGGAGGTGGCAGTACATTCCTTGAGATCGACCCGGTAGGAAAAGTATTGGATTGTTACAACAGTTACTTACTCCCGAACTTAGAAGATCTGCGATAAGAGCATCGGAAACATGGAAGAACTGCTGGAAGAATACATCCTGAGCCATATCGACGAAGAAGGTGAATATCTGAAACGACTGAATAGGGATACTCACGTAAATCTATTACGTCCGCGTATGCTGTCGGGGCATTTACAGGGACGCATTCTTAAAATGCTCTGCCGGATGATTCGTCCCGACAAAATTCTCGAATTGGGGACGTTTACAGGTTATTCCGCTTTATGCATGGCAGAAGGACTAAATCCCGGAGGCGTACTTCACACAATTGAAATGGATGACGAATTGGAAGATTTCACCCGGCCTTATCTGGAGCAATCGCCTTATAAAGAAAATATACGCTTCCATATAGGAGATGCAATAAAAGTCGTACCGACTCTTGATGAAACATTCGATCTGGTATTCATCGACGCCGACAAACGCCACTATTGCGAATATTATGATCTCGTATTCGACAAAGTACGTCCGGGAGGATTTATTTTAGCGGACAATACTTTATGGGACGGTAAAATAATCGACCCGCAAGCCAGAGACGGACAAACCGTCGGAATTCGGAAATTTAATGATCTGATAGCTTCGGACACCCGTGTGGAAAAAGTAATCATACCACTACGTGACGGGCTAACCTTAATCTGGAAAAAATAAATTTCTTATATCCGGGTCACATTTCGCGAAAAGTTCGTATATTGAACTGTCGTAACATTGCGATCCGGATTTTTTCAAAAAAATCCCGGATCAAAAATAAAATATTCAAATTATGGAAACTACAAGACAAAGTAAAATAAGCCGTCTGATTCAAAAAGACCTAAGTGACATTTTTCAAAACGAAACCCGTAAAACTCATGGTACACTCATCTCGGTAAGCGTTGTACGCGTAAGTCCCGATTTAAGCATAGCTAAAGCATATTTAAGTATTTTTCCTCCGGAAAAATCACAAGAAATTCTTGAATCGATACAAAACAATGCACGATCGATACGTTATGAACTCGCACAACGGGTTCGATTCCAACTACGCAAGACACCCGAACTGATGTTCTTTCTGGACGACTCTCTCGACTATATCGAAAATATCGATACGTTATTGAATAAATAAACAAAGATGCGATGAGTCTTTCCCTGAAAATAGCGATCCGGTATCTTTTTTCAAAAAAATCTCATAGTGCGATCAATATTATATCCATGGTATCTATATGCGGTGTTGCCGTAACTACCATGGCATTGATTTGTACATTATCGGTCTATAACGGGTTTCAAGATCTTATAGCCTCTCTATATTCCTCTCTCGATCCGCAAATAAAAGTCATACCGGCCACGGGAAAGACTCTATCGCTGCAAGACCCTTCGATAAAATCTCTTGCAGAATGGCAAGAAATAGACGCAATCGCTCCGGTAATAGAAGAGAACGCCTTATTGATATACCGGAACCGACAAATGCCGGTATTATTAAAAGGAGTACCGGACAACTATTCTCAAGTAAGCAATATCGATAGCATATTATTAGACGGGAATTTTTTTTTAAAAGATTCTGTTGCCAATTATGCAACCATAGGAGTCGGAGTAGCAAATCGTTTGGAGGTGGGAGCACATTACGTATATCCTCTTTCTGTTTATACTCCTAAACGCAAAGCAAAAGTAAATTTAGCAAATCCCTCGAATGCATTTAATGAAGACCGGATGTTCGCGACAGCCGTATTCAGTGTAAATCAACCTGAATATGACGATCAAATGGTTATTGTTCCGTTAGACATGGCGGCCAAACTGTTCGACTATCCTCAACAAGCTTCCGCATTGGAAATAAAGCTAAAACCCAAAACTAACGAAAAGCGCGTTATTGCTTCGTTATCGGAACATCTGGGAAAAGATTATCTTGTCAAAGACCGCATGATGCAGCAAGAGACCTCTTTCAGAATGATGCAAATAGAAAAATGGATGACATTTCTGATACTGGCTTTTATTCTTATGATCGCCACATTCAACGTTATAGGGTCTCTTTCGATGCTGATCATAGACAAGCAAAACGATATTAAGACTTTGCAAAATTTAGGAGCTGATGAAAAGCTTATTTCCAGAATATTCTTAACCGAAGGGTGGCTTATTTCGGCAATCGGAGCCGGGACAGGACTCATCGCCGGAATATTTTTATGTTGGCTACAACAAGAATACGGATTACTCCGATTAGGTCAAACCTCCGGAGCATTCATCGTAGATGCTTATCCTGTACGTCTTTTGTGGAGCGATGCACTTGCCGTACTGGCAATTGTCACGTTATTAGGACTACCCGCAGCGTGGTATCCGGTAAAATATTTGCGTAACAAATGGTTAAGAACAGAATAAAAAATCCTCACAAAAATTAAACCGTTCCTAATAACCGGTATTTAATATTTTGGATTTGGCAAAAGAAGAAAAGCCGATTTCTTATTTTTTTCTATACATTTGCAACAGAATAATAAAGAAAATTTTTTGTCATGTGTAAAATAAACTTCAAGAAAACTCTTCCGTATATCGGTTCTATTCTGTTTATGATTATTCTCTCCTATATTTATTTTTCTCCGGATATTTTAGAGGGGAAAGTGTTATTTCAAGGAGATACTCAACAAGGAATCGCAATCGGTCAGGAAGGAAAAGCTTTCCGTGAAGCAACCGGAGAAACGACACGTTGGACCAATTCGCTTTTTTCAGGAATGCCTAATTTCCAAATTTCACCCAGTTATGCCAATAATTACTGGATGGGACAAATCGGAAGAATATATCATCTCGGACTACAATCTCCGGCATCACTCGTATTCATTATGATGTTAGGTTTTTTCATCCTATTATCGGCAATGAAAATCCGTTGGTATCTTGCATTGGTGGGAGCAATTGCCTACGCCTTTTCTTCTTATTTCTTTATTATCATAGGAGCCGGACACATCTGGAAATTCATCACTCTGGCATATATACCGCCAACAATTGCCGGTATAATATTGGCCTATCGTGGTAAATACATCGGAGGAGCTGCATTAATCGGATTCTTCGGAATGATGCAGATCACATCAAACCATATTCAAATGAGTTACTATTTCATGTTCTTTATAGCCGCTTTGGTTATTGCCTACTTTTTCGATTTCAAAAAAAGACATGAACTTCCACAATATTTTAAGGCCACCGGAGTAATTATTTGTGCCGGATTACTGGCTATTGGAGCGAATATTCCGAGTCTTTATAATACTTATGAGTATTCTAAAGAAACGATGCGCGGACAAGCGGAACTCACAAATGCCAATGAAAAAATATCGGCTAAAAGCGGACTGGATACTGAATATATAACTCATTGGAGTTACGGAATAGGAGAAACTTGGTCATTATTAATTCCGAACGTAAAAGGGGGAGCAACCGGAGCTATCGCCAAAAATACCGAAGCTATGCAAAAAGCTGATCCTTCAGTACGGGAGTATGTAGCTCAAATCGGGAATCATTATTGGGGAGACCAACCCGGAACGGCAGGGCCTGTATATGCCGGGGCATTTGTCATGTTGCTCTTCATATTGGGTTGTTTTATCGTTAAAGGTCCTTTGAAATGGGCAATACTGGCAGCAACAATATTAACGGTGCTCTTGTCATGGGGAAAGAACTTCTTACCGCTAACCGAATTTTTTATCGAATACTTCCCGATGTATAACAAATTCAGGACAGTATCAAGTATTCTTGTGGTAGCAGAGTTCTGTATTCCCTTATTAGCGATTTTAGCACTGAAAGAAATAATCACAAACCCCCGTATCCTCATCGAGAAAAAGAGAGAAAGCATCATCTCCTTTGCTCTAACCGGGGGCATATCTCTTTTATTCTTCCTTTTCCCCGGATTGTTCTTTAATTTCTTGAGCTCGGAAGAACAGGTGTTTATGGGCGAACACATGGAATACCGAGATGTGTTCTACAACCTCGAACTGGTAAGGGAATCTATTTTTACAGATGATGCATTACGCAGTTTCTTGTTCATATTGGCAGGTTCTATCGTTTTGTTCTTATTTGCCAAAGGTAAAATCAACAAAACAACTTTGGTCGCACTATGCGGCATTATTATTCTTGCCGACATGTATCCGGTAAACAAGCGTTATTTGAACAGCGAAAACTTCGTATCGGCAAAAAAATTGAAAGACCCCTTCCCCATAACAGAAATAGATAAGCAAATACTTGCCGATCCTGATCCGAATTATCGGGTATACAATCTTCTGTATGATCCATTTAACGATGCCATCACCTCTTACAGACATAAATCTATCGGAGGTTATCATGCTGCAAAATTGCGGAGATACGATGACCTGATCAAGTACCAGCTCAGTAAAAACAACCCGCATGTGATAAACATGCTCAATACAAAATATTTTATCCTTCCCGGAGAAAACGGTGCTGCACCTCAAGTAGTACAAAATCCTGAAGCTGCGGGCAATGCATGGTTTGTATCCGAAATTAAATGGGTCGAAAATGCTGAACAGGAAATGAAGGCATTGGATGATTTTAATGAAAAGAAAACGGTGATAGCCGACCGCCATTTTGCAGACAAAATAAAAACCGATATCTCTGCTCCGGCTGCAGGAGATACGATCTTTCTGACATCTTACAAACCCAATGAATTAAAATATAAATCCCATACATCAAAAAATAATTTCGCAGTATTCTCCGAAATTTATTTCCCTTGGGGATGGCACATTTCCATAGACGGAGAACCGGTCGAAATGGCAAGAGTAAATTATGTATTACGGGGATTGGATATTCCTTCGGGAGATCATGAAATCATTTTCCGTTTCGATCCTCAATCAATACACATCACGGTAGGAATTGCATTCGTATGCATCGGACTGATTCTTATTTTAGGTATTATTGCTATTTATACCAATTGCAGGACTAAGAAAGTGCAGAAATAATGGTTGACCCGCATTTAGTAAAAGTTATAATACCGATCTATATTACAGAATTATCCGACACCGAATGGATATCCTTAGATCGATGTTTCGATATATTGAAACGTTACAGTATATGTTTCGTGATTCCGGACGGTTTAGATATGACCGCAATAGAGAAACGATATGGCAAAAGAGAAACATACTCTTTTGACAAATCGTATTTTAAAGGGTTAAAAGGATATAACCGGTTAATGCTCTCTTCTGAATTTTACAAAACATTTTCAGATACCAAATATATACTCATACATCAGACCGATGCATTCGTATTCAGAGACGAACTTGAACAATGGTGCAGTCACAATTTCGATTATATAGGCGCACCATGGATTCCTAAACGTAAATATACACGATGGTATTATCATTTGTTTTTTAAACTGAAAAAAGGCTATAACAAACTATTCAATGCATCGGATTATACAGAACTTTTTTATAAAGTCGGCAATGGAGGTTTTTCTTTACGCAAAGTATCCGCCTTCCTTGAAATAGCCCAAAATGAACGACCGATAATAGAAAAATACATATCTCAATGTAACCATAACCGATTCAACGAAGATGTATTCTGGGGAGTAGAAGTAAACCGGAAAGAACATAAACTCAGAATTCCCTCATGGAGAGAAGCCATCGCTTTTGCATTCGACAAATTACCGGAAGAGGCATTTCAGATACACGGACACCAACTTCCTTTCGGATGTCATGGGTGGAACAAACCGGCAATGCTTCCTTTTTGGAGCCCGATCATCGAAAAATTAATACATTCCCGGAAATAAAAAATATTTAAAGGGCTGTCTAAATTTTCCAACAAAAAACAAACTGACAAGAGATTCAAAAAAATCCGAATACATAAATTTTACCGGAAAACTCAGACAGTCTTTCAACCAATACATATTTTTTAATAGCTTTTTTGATTTGAAACAATTTTTATTTCGATAAGATACAATATATTTGTAACGTTTATTAAGTGTAAATACTTAAATACTAATACTAAAAATGACAAATTATAAAAAGACATTATTTGCAGGAATTGCAGGCGTACTCATGTGCAGTAATCTGTATGCACAAGAAACAAATTTCGATTTATCCTCACAACGTTCCGAAAAACAAGATGTATTACCTGTTCCGGGGAGAAAAATAGATCATCAAGGGTTAGTCATCAATCCGACTCCACAAAAGCTGAGTTTCATAGGAAATGAGAAACTGGATATTTCTCAAGGATTTATCTTGAAAGATAAACAGAAAAAATTTACAAACGACTTAAATTTTGTCATATTCAATAAAAATGGAGCAAAACTGATCGTTGACTTCGGGAAAAAAGTAGCTGAAAAACAAAAAGTAAAGGATGTATCCGGAGCTTATGCCCTGAATATTCATAAAAACGGCATATCCATTACCGGATATGATGAACGGGGAGCATTTTACGGCATCCAGACTTTACGTCAATTATTGGAAAGCCCGATTGCCGCAAACAAGCAATTGCCTTATCTGGAAATCAACGATTATCCCAACCTGCCGAATCGCGGAGTGGTCGAAGGCTTTTACGGAACTCCATGGTCTCACGAAGTAAGAATGTCTCTTATCGACTTTTACGGAAAGTTCAAAATGAACACTTACTTATACGGACCGAAAGACGACCCTTATCACAGTTGTCCCAATTGGCGTCTTCCCTATCCTGAAAAAGAGGCAAAAAACATTAAACAGCTGATCGAAGCCAGCAAACGGAATCGTGTAGATTTTGTTTGGGCAATACATCCGGGACAAGATATTAAATGGAACGAAGAAGACTACAAAAATCTGGTCAATAAATTCAATTGGATGTACGATCTCGGAGTACGCCACTTTGCAATTTTTTTCGATGATATTTCGGGGGAGGGAACTAATCCGTCGAAACAAACCGAACTATTGAACCGGTTAACGGATGATTTTGTAAAAGTCAAAGGTGACGTATCTCCACTCACTGTCTGCCCGACCGACTACTCCAAACTTTGGGCAGATCCTACGGAAAAAGGCAGCCTCGCTATTTACGGTAAAACTCTCTATCCTGATATAAAAGTTTTCTGGACGGGAGATGTTGTTTGCAGCGACCTGACTAAAGAAACACTGGATTTTATAAATTCCCGTATTAAACGGCCGGCTTATTATTGGTGGAACTACCCTGTAACAGACTATGTGCGCAATATTCTCTTACAAGGTCCGGCATACGGCTTGGATACATCGCTCACAGAAAAAGAAGTCTGCGGAATTGTCAGCAATCCGATGGAACACGGAGAAGCTTCGAAATTGGCTTTATATGGGGTCGCAGATTATACATGGAACATTGCTGCCTACAACGCTTTAGATAATTGGGAAAGAGGCTTAAACGAACTGATGCCGAATGCCCGGGATGCTTATCGCACCTTTGCTATTCACTCTTGCGATACAGAAACTGGTTATCGTCGGGATGAATCATGGGAAACCACCACTTTCAGGCTTGCAAACTGGACAGATGAAGCTGCCCGAAATTTAGAAAAGGAGTTTGAAAAAATCGAAAACGTTCCTGCTGAAATAGAAAAAGGTTGCACCAACCAGAACCTGATGAAAGAGCTTCGCCCATGGCTAACGGAGTTCGGGAAATTAGGGACAAGAGGAAAACGTGCAGTAGAACTAACCCGCATCTATCGTACCGGACAGAATGATACATTATTCTGGAACAAATACATACAAAATCTAATGAGCAAGGAAGACCGAAAAAATTACGAAGCTCATAAATCCGGGACAATGAAACTTCAGCCATTTTATGAAAACGCAATGGATGATATGGCTCACGAATTTTTGAAACATCTTACCGGAGAGATACCGATGGATTATAAAGGCATCGGTTCGTTCGGAAATTCCAGTACCACACAAACCAAATTGATGCTCGACAATGATACCACGACTTATTACACTTCTGGTATTGCTCAGAAAGCAGGAGACTGGATCGGTGTCGATTTGAGAACAATACGAGAAGTTTCAGAAATATCCATCCTACAAGGGAGAAATTCGATCGATGATGTGGATTATTTCGACCATGCTGTCCTTGAATATTCCGAAAACGGGAATAATTGGAAAGCCTTAACAGGAGAGTTAGAGAAACAATATGTTATTCATTGGAACGGTGATCCTGTAAAAGCCCGTTATGTACGGTTGAAACGCCTTGAGTCTAAACGGACCAACTATGCCTCGGTACGTTCATTCGAGGTAAATCCTCTACATGCAGAAAATCTGGGATTCAAATTAGAAACAGAAGACCGGCAACAAGCTCTCTACGCATTTGACCGTAATCTCGGCACATCTTTTGAGTGTAGCGAATCTATAGTTTTTGAAGTAGAGAAAGGCATAAAAAGCTATATCTTGTTAACAAATCGTTTATCAACTCCTCTCAAATGTAAACAATTAGATGCAAAAGGTAATCTGGTCTCTGAAACAATACTCGATTCGCCATTCTCCAAAATACAGTTAGAAAATAAGAATGTAGAAAAAATAAGGATAGAAGGTACTGCAGAAATATTCGAGATTATAGCAGAAAAAGAATAAAAGCTAATCTAAATTGAAAGCCGTTTCAGCTAATGAATCTAATGCTGAAACGGCTTTTATATTTTCTGACCGGACAGATCCAATCCCATCAAAAAAGAGGTTTCCCCGTCTTTCGGATATAACGTTTATTCCTCCAATAATAACGATTCAAAAAATTAGGATAAAAAGAATAAATCAAGATACGAAGACGTTTTCCCGGAGCAAAATAAGGAATGTATTTCTCATATTTTTTATAAATAGAATAATCAAGCCCTCCGGCCGCCCGTTGTTTTTTAAGATGCCGTTTCCCGAAAAGACGTGTTTTTTTACCATGAAAAGCTATACAATAGCGTTTTGCCTCCATCGAAAGATTATCCGGTAAAGAAAGAATCAGCTCGGTCCACGCACCTCCGAAAATTTCCATAACCCGACCCGGGTTCCAACTATTTCCTTTCGGCAGCATACTGCCATGTATCAAATCCAAACCGCTCCATACTGCCGTAAATTTATCAAGACGGGCAAGAGAATCGAATACGACACCCAAATGCAAGAAATGTGTATTTCTATATTTCTCAAAATTTCCCATCTGAATAATCTTTTGGGAAAATATAGTAGAAGAGAGCAAAGTCATATGCCAGCCTAAATCATGCAACAGATCGCTTGCATCAGTATAAACCTTAGGAGGAAAAGAGGAGAGAGCCCGATGCACCTCATCGACAATATAAATATCCGGCATTTGTTCTGAAAGAGTCTTCACTATTGCCGGAAAATTCTGTGCCTGCAATCTGTTTCCGTCTCCTATTACCCAACAATACGGTGTTTTCGCTAATTTTAACGCCGTTTCGAAATTAATATCATATCCCTTATTCTCATCTTGTCCGAAATATTCTAAACGATCATATAACCCCTGATAAGCCTCAACGACCTTACGGGTATTGTCGGGCGAACAGTTATCAACAACGATCAAACGGAAATTATACGGTTTTATTTTCGGAATAATATCTTCTAAAGCTTCACAAACATTTACAACCCGATTATAAGTCGGCATACACAATGTCAGCAATTCAGATGGATCTATTACCTCCGGTTTGTTATCCATATTATTATACGATATTATTTTGCGACAAAGATAATAAATCCCTGTCAAATCTTATTTGAATATACACAATAGTTAGAAAAGAAGAATTTTCAACAAGAATTTGTTTATAAAGGCCTCTTTGACCAATTCATTCGATAGTCTTCAACCTGAATATCCTGCTGACTAATCGTTGCAGATTCAGTTCCTTCAAAACATTTCGAATAAACCTTACTCATCGAATCTGCCAAAATATTTTCCTGAAAACGCTGCAAATAGATATTTCCTGAAGCAATCATCTTTTCACGCAAAGCAGGATCTTCCAATATCCGGTTCATCGCTTCAGCCATTCCGGAAACATCATCCGGATCGACATATAAAGAATCTTTTCCTCCGGCTTCCTCCAAGCAAGATCCGGTAGCCGCAATAACCGGAAGCTGAGAATGCATAGCTTCTATAATAGGTATTCCGAACCCTTCGAAACGCGAAGGGTATACAAATAAAGTGGCCGACTGATAAACTGCCGGGAGATCTTTATGCGGAAGATCATGAATCAAATGAACCCGATCTCCAAGATTATTTTCAGCCACATAATCCATTATTTTATTCACATAAGGAGTTTTACGCCCGATAGCAACCAAATGCACATCGGAAGGAATGTCTTTTAAAGCCTGAACCGCCAGCATAAGATTTTTGCGTTCTTCTATACTCCCGACATTCAAAATAAATTTTTCCGGCAAATTATACTTTGCTCCTATCTCCGCCTTACGGGATTCACTTACCCGAACCGAATACTGCGGATCGCAGCCTTGATATACGACATCGATCTTTTCTTCAGGGATATGATAAAAATGCATAATATCCCGTTTCGTACATTCACTGATCGCAACAATACGGTCTGCAACCTGACAAGCATACCGGAACTTAAAATTATATATCTTACGGTCTATGGGTTTATAATATTCGGGATAACGTAGGAATATAAGATCATGTATAGTTACCACGCTTTTGATTCCCGTCTTATGTATTCCTATCGGTAATTCATTACTTAATCCATGATATAACTGTATACCGTTCCGTACAAGGTCTTTTTTAATAAACCAAGTACGCCACAAAGAAGAAAAACGCTTCATCGTAGTAGATTGGGGAAACGACGAACGGACGTTATTATGATGCAACAATTTATCGAACGAACTGTTCTTTTTTTCTTTCGGGACAAATAACCGGTAATTATTGCTCTGATGATAAGTTGCCAATATATCTACCATATACCGGCTATAATTTCCCAAGCCGGTATGATTTGCCATCGCCCGCTTTGCATCTAACCCAATAATCATACTATTCCGATTTATACGTTTTCTTTTCGTTTTACTTTTTCTGAATTTCATTTTCATAAAATGAAATAAAAACAGACATCTATACAGAAAGACGTATCTTCTCCATAATATGCTGCATGGATTAAAGAAACTTTTATTTTCTTCCAAAATCGGCAGGAATCTCCCCCCATTCTTTAGTTTCCCATTTTACCAGCCGATTTGGATATGTGTTTTCAGCCAACCATTTTTCGGCCCGCGCTATCAACTCGAATATTTTTGCATTTTTTTCTGTTCGGACAAGTTTTGTTTTACATTTCTTATCTCGCACCCAAGCCATGGCATTCCGGCTGTCAGAGCAAATTGTCATTGAACTATTCTGTTGTTTTAATAAGGCCAAACCATGCACTAAGGCTAAAAACTCCCCCACATTATTAGTCCCGTCTTCAAAAGGACCTTGCCGAAAAATTTCTTTTCCGGTACGGACACTAACTCCACGATATTCCATGATACCGGGATTTCCCAGACAAGAAGCATCTACAGCCAATGAATCTTTCAGATACTCAGGAACAGCATCCAAATTCACCGTATGACTTTTCTTCATCACATCGGCCAATTGTCCCAGTATTCCCAAATGTTCATCGTATCCTGCCCGAAATGCCTTTATTGCAGCATCTTTGGTCGGAAAACTTTTATATTTAGCTCCTTTATAATTTTTTACCTGCAATTGACACTCCTCCCAAGAATCATAAATTCCCGGAGCCAGACCTTCCCACACGACATAATATTTGAACTTATTCCCCATATATGGAATGTTAAAAAATCATTTTACACAAAAATAGATATATTTATTGAGTATTGTAGTAAAATGGTCTATTTTTGCAAAACAGTTATCATAACAATCAAATCTATACCGCCAGTTATGAAAAGAATATTCCTTACCGGATACATGGGTTCTGGAAAAAGTACTCTCGGATTGCGTCTCGCACAAAAAGCCGGACTCTCGTTTATCGACCTCGATCATTATATCGAAACCCGGTTCAGGAAAACCATAAATGAAATATTTGCAGAAAAAGGAGAAAAGGAATTTCGCATTATCGAACGGAACATGCTTCGAGAAGTCGGAGAATTTGAAGATGTGATAATCGCCACCGGCGGCGGAGCTCCCTGCTTTTTTGATAATATCGACTATATGAATAAACAAGGATGTTGTATTTATTTACAAACAACCCCTGAGATTCTTTTTCAAAGATTGAAACACGCCCGTAGTAATCGTCCGCTATTACGGGATAAAACCGATTCGGAGCTAATGGAGTTCATAAAAACAAATCTTTCAGCTCGTGAAGAAAAATATAAACGATCATCTATTATCTTCGATACCGGTGAATTGGAAAGTTACGATGCCATAGAAAAAGCCGTAGAACGACTTTATACTATTATCGAACAAAAATAAATTAACACTCTCTTCTATTTTTCTCTTTTCCATGAAAAAAACTCACAGAAATAGCTTATTTTTAAAATTTCATAAGGATAACTTCTCAAAAGTTGGTTTAGTTACCAAAAATTTTGTTTCTTTGCGTTGTAGCAACAAATTAGCTTCATAAAAAGCACATTTGCTATACAATAAATACCATTTCAGCAAAATATATAATAATTTGAAACTTGAAATATTCCTGTTTTTCATTACAAACAATTCGATCGAAACAATAAACTAAATAAGGGAGATTATGTCAGAACAAACGAACGTGAAAGAACTGGAAAAAGTGGTTATCCGTTTCTCCGGAGATTCCGGAGACGGAATGCAATTGGCAGGAAACCTCTTTTCAAACATTTCGGCAGCTATCGGAAATGAAATTTCCACTTTCCCCGATTATCCGGCAGAAATACGTGCCCCTCAAGGGACATTGGGCGGAGTATCCGGATTTCAAGTGCATATCGGTAAAGGGGTATATACTCCGGGAGATAAGGCCGATGTTTTGGTTGCCATGAACCCGGCAGCATTAAAAACCAATACTAAATATGTAAAACCGAATGCAGTGGTTATCATCGATACCGATTCATTCCAAAAAAATGATCTCGAAAAGGCAGCATTCCTAACCGAAGATCCTTTTAAAGAATTGAACATGAATTCGGTACAAGTAGTTCCCGTAGCCATCACATCTCTTGTCAAAGACTCTTTAGCAGACTCGGGATTAGATAACAAAACAATTCTTCGTTGTAAAAACATGTTCGCATTAGGACTGATTTGCTGGTTATTCGACCGACCCTTAGATCAGGCCGCACACTTATTGAAAAACAAATTTGCAAAAAAACCGTCCGTTCTCGAGGCCAATATTAAAGTCATGACCGACGGATATAATTACGGAAACAACATACATGCTTCAGTATCGACTTACCGTATCGAGACAAAGTCGGCAAAAAAAGGATTCTATACCGATGTAAACGGAAACAGGGCAACTGCATTAGGATTGATCGCTGCATCTGAAAAATCGGGGTTACCGTTATTTTTAGGAAGTTATCCTATCACTCCGGCAAGTGATATTCTTCATGAATTGGCCAAGAGAAAAGATCTGGGTGTAAAAGTCGTTCAAGCAGAAGATGAAATAGCCGGAATATGCACGGCGATCGGAGCTAGCTTTGCCGGTAACCTTGCAGCCACATCGACTTCCGGCCCGGGACTTGCACTAAAAAGCGAAGCAATCGGTCTTGCCGTTATGGCAGAGCTGCCGTTAGTGATTATCGACGTACAACGCGGAGGCCCTTCTACAGGACTCCCGACTAAATCGGAACAAACAGACTTGCTACAAGCTTTGTACGGAAGAAACGGCGAATCTCCCGTAGTCGTTCTCGCGGCTTCGACCCCGACCAACTGTTTCGATATGGCCTTCGCCGCATCAAAAATAGCATTGGAACACATGACTCCGGTCATTCTTTTGACAGATGCTTTTATCGCAAACGGCTCTTCGGCTTGGCGCATTCCCGAAATGGAAGAATATCCCGAAATACATCCTCAATACGTTTACAATGATTTATTGAAAGATAACTGGAAACCTTATAAACGTAATCCTGAAACGAATGTCCGTTATTGGGCTATTCCCGGAACAGAAGGTTTTATGCACCGATTGGGAGGGTTGGAAAAAGACTGTATTACCAGTGCCATATCAACCGATCCGGCCAATCACCAAAAAATGACGGATATGCGACAAGCAAAAATCGATTATATAGCAAACGAAATACCCGAACTTGAGATATTGGGTAATCCGGAAGCTGATTTACTGGTTGTCGGATGGGGTGGTACATACGGACATCTTTATTCTGCTGTGGAATCAATGAACGCTATCGGCAAAAAGGTAGCAATGGTTCATTTCAATTATATCAATCCAATGCCCAAAAACACGGAAGAGATATTAAGACGATACAAGAAAATCGTAGTTTGCGAGCTGAATAACGGACAATTCGCCACCCAATTATGTGCCAAAATTCCGGGACTTACCAATGTATCACGATTCAACAAAGTTCAAGGTCAACCGTTCATGGTAAGTGAACTGACCGATCATTTTTCAAAACTGATGGAGGAATAACTCATGAGCAGCAATACAGAATATACCGCCAAAGATTTTAAAAGCGACCAATATGTACGCTGGTGTCCGGGGTGCGGAGATCATGCCGTAGTAAATACATTACAAAAAGCAATGGCCGAGTTAGGCATTCCGCCTCACAAAACGGCTGTGATATCGGGTATAGGTTGTTCATCCCGGTTACCGTATTATATGAATACTTACGGATTTCATACGATTCACGGACGGGCAGCAGCTATCGCAACGGGTGTCAAAACCGCCAATCCCGATCTCACGGTATGGCAAATTACCGGAGACGGAGATTGTCTGGCTATCGGTGGAAACCACTTTATTCATGCCTTACGAAGAAATGTAGATCTTAATATTATCTTGCTGAACAACAAAATATACGGACTCACAAAAGGCCAATATTCTCCGACCAGTGATCGAGGAGCTGTTACCAAATCATCTCCCTACGGTACGGTCGAAGACCCTTTCGTACCCGCAGAACTGACATTCGGAGCTCGAGGGCATTTTTTTGCCCGGGCAATCGATGTCGATCTGGCCGTATCTAAAGAAGTAATGGTAGAAGCTGGAAGACATAAAGGGGCATCGGTCGTTGAAATTTTGCAAAACTGTGTCATATTCAACGACCACATACATAGTTATGTAGCGGATAAAGAATTCCGGGCAGAACGAACAATACATTTGAAGCACGGAGAAAAAATGCTTTTCGGTAAAGATCTCAATAAGGGATTGGTTCTCGACGGTTTCACATTAAAAGCAGTCACAATAGGAGAAAACGGAGTAACACTTAATGATATACTCACTCATGATGCGACAACCCGAGATAATTTCTTACATCAACGCCTTGCCATGATGGACGGTCACGAACTGCCTTTGGCCGTAGGTGTTATTCGATCGGTCGATGCTCCCGTCTACGATCAAGAAGTAAAAAAACAGATCGACTCCATAAGAGAGAAGAATCCGAAAAAGACTCTTCGGGATCTTTTATTAAGTGAAGAGACATGGGAAGTCAAGTAAAATCTTGTCCGAATTTTTACAAAGTTGACTTTGTGTGTTTTTTTGAGTTTTGCAAAGATGTTCTAATTCAGAGTTTCTTTATCGAAAAGATAAACTTTTAATCTGAAACCTAACTCAATTCAACAGTAACCCAAAGAAGGTGTCTAAAAAGGATGCCTTCTTTTTTTTGTCATGCCGCCCTTTTATT
>NZ_CEVCIF010000026.1:0-50589 GCF_982245605.1 Coprobacter fastidiosus
AAAATAAAGGAGATAAAGTATCAGCCACAGGATTATATGATTCTTGATTTCACCGGGAACCGGAATATTTGGGATGGTAAAGAGCAACCGCTTGTTCCTTAAGCGGGTTTACGTTTGATAAGGATTAAAAATCAGATTGAAAGTTGTGATATAAATATGAGATCGGGTATATTTTTCTTATCTTTTTTACTTGTTTTGGCGTCGTGTAACGGTCATTCGGAACTCGATAAGGCCTTACGATTGAGCGGAGATAACCGGATTGAATTAGAAAAAGTTATCCGCCATTTTTCTCAAGATACTTCTGATTCGTTGAAGTTGAAAGCAGCTCTTTTTTTAATAGAAAATATGCCCGGACACTGTTCTGTCATCGATTCGTGTATAGTAGACTATTATTTGCAAGTTGATTTGAAAAATAAAGCGATACCTTTCTATCTGAAGAATATATTGTATAATTTACCGCAATACTATGTTGATCTGTCCGATGTAAAAAAAGTAGAGGATGTGAAGGTCATTAAATCGGATTTTCTGATAAATCATATAGAGAATATGTTCCATATTTGGGAAAAAGTACCATGGGGTAAAGATATTTCTTTTGAAACATTTTGCGAGTATATTTTGCCGTATAGGTTGGATGGAGAGCCTTTGACAAAACTGATGGAACATTATTATTATTTTCCGATAGATTCGTTCTCGCAGCAATTTGAGGATTACAATATAACCGTCGATGAATTTTTGTATAATTATATTTGGAGATTATTGCCTCAATGTGGCAGAGAGTTTGAATTGACGTCTCCCGTTGGAGAACATTATGTTGCCGATTGTATATGGGACAGCTACAAGGTATTGAGTGAGAGTCGACTATCCTGTGTTCCGGCTGCCATAGATTTTACACCCTGCTGGCCATCCAGAAATGGAAAGCATTTTTGGAACATAATAGAGGATCCGTGTCTGGTGAAGAAAACTTTTTCTGAAAATTATATTGATCATTATGCAAAAGTTTATAGAAAGACCTACTCTCGGAATCCGTTTCTGGAAAGTAGTAGGGAAGATTCTGTTCCGGCACTTTTTAAAACACCGTTCATTAAAGATGTGACGGAATTGTATTGCAAGACCGTTGATATCGATTTGATGCTTCAAGCGGATCGTAAACCCGAATATGCTTATTTATCTGTTTTTAATATGGGGGTATGGGAGCCTGTGGCATGGAGCAGGGTGGTTGATAATGACGAGGTTTCTTTTAAGAAGATGGGTATGAAATGTGTATATTTACCTGTATTTTATAATGGGAAAGAGGAAGTTTCCGGAGGTTACCCGTTTATTGCTACAACGACGAAAACTATCCATAAGTTGATACCGGATAGACAACAGCCTATAAAAGTGCGTCTTACTCGAAAATATCCGGTCAATCCGATGGCGTACGGCTTGAATAATGCGTTGAAAAATCTGAGGATTGAAAGATCCGATTTTTATGATTTCAGAAAAACGGAAGCATTTCGAATAGGTCGTATTGAAAATAATTTTTTACAAGAGATAGTTTTGACATCGTCCAAAAAATATCGTTATTGGAAAATAACGTCAGATATGATTAAAGAAAAGCCTCAAATTGCTGAAATATACTTTTATGATCAAAATAATAATTTGATATCAAGTTTGGTAGAGTCTGTGATTGGTTCGGATAAATCTGAAGCCGTTAAAATTTTCGATAATAAGCCGTTGACATTTAGTGTTATTGAATCTCCGATTATATTGGATATGGATAAATTGCCGAACGTTTCTAAAATAAAGATTATGCCGAGAAATGATGATAATTATATTGTTCCGGGTAATTTATATGAGCTTTTATATAGAGGTAGAGATGGGTGGGTTTCGTTAGGAAAGAAAATAAGTAATGATTATTTCCTTAATTATGATAATGTACCTTCCGGTGCATTGTATTGGCTTAAAAACCACACGAGGGGGATCGAGGAAAGAATTTTCACGATTGAAAATGGAAAACAGGTTTTTTGGTAAAATATCAGAATCTGTTGTTTAGGAGTTTATCTCAATTTTCCAATAAAAAAACTATCAGGTCATCTTTGCGTTTTCTTTCGGTCTTTTTCCCCGTTTTCTCTCGTCAGATACTCGCTATCCTCCTCATAAAAAAACATACTTGCAAGAAATTCTCAACCCTGACCCGAGTGAAATTCAGATAGGCTCTTAGAGTTTTGTTTAAATTTTATCTATAAGTATATAACCACACTTTTATAAGGCGATCTGTTTTTTTGTAAGAATTGATGACTGCAATACGACTAACTTTTCAAAACATCTTAAAAAATAGAAAAAATGGAAGAGGACTTCGTAAAGCTGATTAACCAGAATCAAGGAATTTTGCAGAGAATATGCAATATTTATTTTTATCAGCATCCGTACCGTGAGGATTATTATCAGGAGATATTGATTCGATTATGGAAAGCATATCCGAAGTTCAAACAAAAGTGTGCTTTCTCGACTTGGTTGTATCGGGTTGCTTTAAATGCAGCCATTGATCTTGTACGGAAAGAATCGATACTGCCTGTTTGTAAAGGATTGTCGGCACAGGAAGACAGTATATGTGATAGTTGTTTGGAAGAAAATTATGTGGTAGACGAAAGAGAAAGATTATATCAAGCCATTAATCAGTTGCCAGATGTAGAAAAAGCAATTATAATTCTTTATCTCGAAGGTTATGAATACAAAGAAATCTCTGCTATTATAGGAATTTCCGATACGAATGTTGGAGTGAAAATTAATAGAATCAAAAAACAACTTATTAAACGAATACAAAATGGAAGACAATGATTTGAAAAAAATTTGGAAAGAGATGCATACTGGAATGGAATGTAAATCTATTGATATCAAGGAAATAATACATAAAAAGCATTCTGTTGTAATTTCTCGTATTTTACACCGTCAGAAAAGTCTGATATGTTTATTTGTTTTCTTTTTTATTTTATCGGTAACAAGTAATATTTGGCATTCAGTTTTAATGGGAAGGGCGTCTTTCCCTTTGTGGGTCGTAAATATTTTTTTATTATTTATACTCTTTTCTGTTATTTGGGGGTATCGACTGTTTATAAAATCTGCAGATTTATGTTCTGTTAAAGAGTCGGGAATAATCCTTAAAAAGCAGTTAGAACGGAAGATGCATTTTGATTTTATTATTTGTTTAGTGTTTTTTTACGGTATGGCGATTAGATTTATTATTATGTATTTGAACCAATTTGATGAATTAAAAGAAATGAGTTATATCTTAGTTTTTTTTATAGTCCTTTTTTTAGCTATTCCGTGGTTGATGAGATATTATCAAAAGTGCCGTTACAAGTCTTATTTACTTTCCCTTGAACGGGGTTGGAAACTGTTGGAAGAGATTGAATAGTATATGGAATTTAATCTTTATTTACGATATAAAAATGTCAGATATAATACTTTACCCATAAGTCAGTATCTATATCTACAATAAGATATTGCTTTTATATCTATTTAGTAAATAGACTATGTGAAATTATATAATTGTTATAAATACAGTAAGTACTTTTGGCAGATTACAAATACTTTTTTATAGGCTTTTCATTTCGGTTTTTAACCTTTGGAGAACTCTTTTTTAAATAGAGAATAATCCTTATCTTTGTAAAAAATACATTATCCCATGACAAATACGACTGTACTTAACAAAGCAGCTGATAATATCCGTATCTTGGCTGCATCGATGGTTGAAAAAGCGAAGTCGGGTCATCCCGGTGGAGCGATGGGGGGTGCTGATTTCGTGAACACCCTTTTTGCCGAATTTTTAGTGTATGATCCTTCTGATCCTAAATGGATTAATCGTGACCGCTTTTTTCTTGATCCCGGCCACATGTCTCCGATGCTTTATTCAGTATTGGCATTAACCGGAAAATTTACGCTTGATGAACTGAAACAATTCCGTCAGTGGGGAAGTCCTACACCGGGACATCCCGAAGTCGATGTGATGAGAGGTATCGAGAATACTTCAGGTCCTTTGGGACAAGGTCATGCGATGGCAGTCGGGGCGGCAATAGCCGAACGTTTTTTAGTTGCCCGTTTCGGTGATTGGATGGCTCATAAAACGTATGCATTTATTTCGGACGGAGGTATTCAGGAAGAGATTTCTCAAGGGGCTGGACGCATTGCCGGTTATTTAGGTTTGAACAATCTGATCATGTTCTATGACAGTAATGACATACAATTATCTACCGATACTGATGCCGTAACTAAGGAAGATACTGCCGCCAAGTACCGGGCATGGGGATGGAATGTCCTTGAAATAAACGGTAATGATGCAGATGCAATCAGAGGTGCTCTTATCGAGGCCGGGCAGGAGCAGAGCCGTCCGACTTTGATCATCGGTAAAACGATTATGGGTAAGGGTGTTGTGACCGAAGAAGGACAATCTTATGAAGGGAAATGTTCTACGCATGGGCAACCCTTGAGTGCTGCCGGTGCTTCTTTTGCAAAGACCATTGCTCATTTGGGGGGAAATCCGGACGAGCCGTTCGCTATCTTTCCAGAAGTGGAAAAATTGTATGCCGACCGTAAAGCCGAATTGTTGAAAGTTGCGGCTGATCGTAAAGCAAAACAAGCAGCTTGGGAGAAAGAAAACCCTGAGCTCGCAGTAAAGTTACATCAGTTCTTTTCCGGAAAAGCTCCTGAAATCGATTATAAAGCTATTGCCCAGAAACCGGGAATTGCTACTCGTGCTGCATCGGCAAACGTATTGGCTGTTTTTGCGGAGCAGATCGAGAATATGATTGTTTCATCTGCCGATTTAGCTAATTCAGATAAGACTGACGGATTTTTGAAAAAGACGCATGCTTTCAAGAGTGGGGACTTTACCGGAGCTTTTTTACAGGCTGGAGTGAGCGAACTTACTATGGCTGCCATTATGAATGGGATGATGCTGCATGGCGGTGTTATAGGAGCATGCGGAACATTCTTCGTATTTTCCGATTATATGAAACCCGCAGCACGTATGGCGGCACTGATGGAAGTCCCTGTAAAATATATCTGGACACATGATGCTTTCCGTGTAGGAGAAGATGGCCCTACACATCAACCGGTAGAACAGGAAGCTCAGATTCGTTTATTGGAACAGCTTAAAAATCATCATGGTAAAAACAGTATGTTGGTATTGCGTCCCGCTGATGGTCCGGAAACTAGTGTGGCATGGAAATTGGCAATGGAAAATACCGAAACTCCTACTGCTTTGATTCTTTCCCGTCAGAATATCAAAGATCTGCCTGCTGCTTCGGGAGATCGTTTCGAAGAAGCTTTGCAAGCGGCTAAAGGAGCTTATGTCGTGATTAAGGATGAAAATCCGGATGTCGTGTTGGTCGCTAACGGATCGGAGGTTTCTACTCTTGCAGAAGCTGCTCCGTTGTTGAATGAAGCAGGAATAAAAGTTCAAGTAGTTTCTGCTCCGTCCGAAGGACTTTTCTTCAATCAGTCGAAAGAATATCAGGAATCTGTAATTCCTTCAAACCTTCCGGTATTCGGACTTACGGCCGGTTTGCCTTCGACTTTGGCTCGTTTGGTAGGAAAGAACGGTGTCGTTTGGGGACTCGAACATTTCGGACATTCTGCTCCTTATCAGGTACTTGATGAGAAACTCGGATTCACGACCGAAAATGTTTTGAAACAGGTGAAGGCTTTGCTGAAGAAATAATTTATCTTTCATTTATCGGGATACGATAATTGACATAAAACAGAATACCCTCGAATCTTCATATTTCGAGGGTATTCTGTTTTTATTTAGTGGGATGGAATTTTTAAGAAACAAAATGTCGATCATTTTTGAGAAAATGGATGGGTAGTATTCTCGGATATTTTTTATGTATTTTATTGAAACGAGGGAATATTGGCAAAGTTTGATTACTTATTTTTTACTTAGGGAGAAAAGTATCCTGTTCGGTCTTATATAGGTAAATAAAGGCCGAATAGGATATTTATTTTATAGAGATAACCCTTTTTACATCTATTTTAATAAAAATGTAATAAATATTATCTCTGTTTTTTAATACTGTATTTTCTAAATTTGAAATATAAAACAGTAACCAAATTATCTTATCCGATCATGAAAAAACTATATTCTTTGTGTCTCGTTTGTTGTTTTGCCGGGATTTTGCAGGCGCAGACTAAAATTCGCTATTCTTATGATGCTTCGGGAAATCGAGTTAAAAGAGAGATTGTATTAAGTCGGGTTCAAAATCGGGCATTGGCCGATCCGGAAAATGAGAAACCTTTATCTGAAAAATTTGCCGGGCAGACCGTTCGTTTTTACCCTAATCCGACCAAGGGGCAAATAACGATTGCCATTTCCGGTAATACGGAAAATCTATCGGGAGATATGAAAATCTTTACTATGAACGGAAAATGTATTGCCACCCGAAAAATCGTTTCGTCAAAAGTCTCTTTTGACCTTAGCGATCAACCGGCCGGAAATTACATCCTGAAAATGACATTAAGTGGAAAATCAGCAACCTGGAAAATAATAAAAGAATAACTTGCTGTCATATGCGCACATCGTTAACCTTATTTTTGTTGTGTCTTGCATTCGGAATTTATGCACAGACTTTAGGAGGATCATATCCTCAACCGATTCGAAATTCGGATACGGCAGTGATAAAACATGTCGATTGGGTACAAGATCCGGAGATTTTGCCGGACTCAACGTTAGAACAATTGATGCGGGATATTCAGGCTTACAAAGAGCCGGAAATGAAAAACGTGTCGACAGCCATAAGTCCTTTATATACCCCCGGAGAGATCACCGTTCATACTTCGGTCAGTCCTTTAGGCTCGACGATCTGCGAGGTTCCTATCGAATTACCGAAGGGACGAGGAGAATGCGCTCCGGAAATTTCATTATGTTATACACAATTCAGCGGTGACGGAGTTTTGGGATGGGGATGGCGATTACAAGGATTCTCATCCATAAACAGTGTCGATTTCAATAGATATTACAATGATAAGACCGCCCCTGCCGTGACCGATGCTTCGGCTGCATTTCAACTTGACGGATCTCAACTTGTCGAACAGTCGTCCGGGTGGTATCGTACCGAAAAAGGAAATATCAAGGTAAAATGTCTTACGCAAGGGGACAAAATCGTGTCGTTTACCGTATTTCGTCCTGACGGTTCGCAATCGCTTTATAAGCCGGTTGTTAATGACGGATTGGAGTATCCTTTATCGAGAGTGACCGATGTTGCCGGCAATCATATCGATTATACTTACGAGTATAAATACGGGCATCATTACTTGCTTTCCGTTTCGTATGGAGGCAGAGGTACGGTCGATAATCCCGGACATTTTGTACATGTAGATTTTATTTATGGAGAGCATCGACAAGATATTCCTTTATCTTATACGGCAGGCATTGAAAAGAAAGAACCTCGTTTATTGCAGGGAATCATGATAAAGCTCGACACCAATATCGTGAGGATTTATTCAATGTCCTACAAAAATACGACACCCTCTTTGTTAAGCGAAATTAATTGCTTGGCCGGTTCGAAAACTCGTCTTGCCCCCTTGCGTTTTGCCTATGCTTCCGGTAATCAGGGAGGTATTAGACAATATACGTCGAGTATTTTTTCGCATTATACCGATATGAAAGATTTGGTTGTACGTTCCGGTAAAATGTCATACGGCAGCGATGATGACGGGATCATCTCGTATCCCGATCCCGGACTATACCGAAATCCGCAAGAAGAATATTATTATGTCGCGCTTGATCCGAGTCATAAATTGAACCTTTATCCGGGTATCGGATCGAATTCGGCTTATGCTCTTAATTTTGAAGTCGAATCAGGATTCAATTCTGCTTTTTGCGCCAATATCGACTATGTCCCGGGTGACGAGATCGTACGTATCAATAGTGGAGTGATGTCGGGAAAGGATGTGGTTCGCATCGCAGCCTATGTTCCGGCCTATATGAATACCGGAGTGGATCTGAAAGAAGATGTCTATTATTTTACAGGAGATGCGATAAAAAAGAAAGATACCTATTCATTCTGTCCTAAAACCTATTTGAGCGGAGATTTTACAGGGGACGGAAAGGATGAGATATTTGCGGTTTCGATGAATGCCCCGTTAGATATGGCTCAGCATAAATCCGTATGTTATCTGTTCGATTTGGATCAGATATTATCACCTGTGTTTCAAAGACCCGTGTTTAATTACAATATGGGCGCTGATATGGTGACGGTAGTCGATTTCGACGGAGATGGCAAAGCCGATATTTGTCATATTCATCCCGCAGGTTTCGATATCTATACATTTGTTCCTGTAAATGGAGATTGGCAATTAAACAAGATATACTCCGATAACCGGATATCGAATTCTTTTTTGTCGGATAAGCGAATGCTGCTGTCCGATGTAAACGGTGATGCTAAAACCGATTTTATCATTTCCCCGGAATTCGTTCGTACCCGGACCGAATACGTTCCTGTCTATTCTCCGAGAGAATGTCCTGTATGTCATGGGCATGATTTCGGATATGAAGGATTTAATTCCATGACCGGTTTGCCGGATGTATGGTGTTATACTTGTGAACAATATATACAGCCCGGTTATGCCTGTGTGGAATGCGGGGCTGGATTAACATCCGATTTTACTTGCCCGGATCATGGCAGTCATGTAAATTATACGTGGCGGACCGAGGATACTCAGTGGCAGGTGTTGTTTTCTACCGGTACGGAGTATAAGTTGGAATCCATACCGGGTTTCCCCGTAGAGAAAAGCGATAATCTGCTTATGCAAGATATGGACAATGATGGGATTCTCGATATTGTGTGTCAAAAGGAGAATAAAGAGGTCAAAATATATCCGGTAAGAAATAACGTCATTGTTTATGAACCGAATAATATCGTCACCGCGACCTTATCCAATCCGGCGATATTAGTCCCCGCTACCGTGATGCAGGCTACTAATCATTTGTTTTTGTACGGGTTGTATAAGAATGAAGTGTATAAGATCAATTACGGAATAGATCAGTCACAATCCCGTTTACTTTCTGCCGCTTATACCAGTACCGGCAACGAGATTCGTTTTTCTTATCAAAAAATGAATAGCGGTTACAATTATAAGATCGGACAAGGAGCGGTTTTCCCTTATATCGATTTTACTGCGCCGATATGGATAACCACGGCAAAAGACGGTTATAGCGGAGGAACGCTTTTCGAATCGTTGCAATTCAGTTATGAAGGAGGTATATCTCATGTGCAGGGGCTGGGTTTCAGAGGATTTAAAACCGTCAATACGATCGACGGGCTGCGGTCTTGGTATGGTAAAAAGATTTTCGATCCAACCCGTTACGGTATCTTGCTGAAAGAAGAGACCGAGCAGACCGTATTCGATTTTGAATATGATTTTGTGTTGCATGACGATAAGACCGTGAAATCGTTATTGTTGAGGAAAACAGAAAAAGATCTTTTAAACGATAATACTCATATTACGACATATACCTATGACGATAAGGAAAATCCGATAAAAGAGGTGGTCGATTACGGGGACGATCTGAAAACCACGATCGAAAATACTTATCAGAATATCGATACGGAGAGTAAATATTATACCGGATTGTTGAAAACCCGTACTACAACATATTCAGCTCCCGGTCAAACGGATTTACGAACATCGGAAAGTTATGAATATGATGATTATCAAAATCTCATGTATAAATCGGTAATTAAAGGAGAGTCGTCTCCTGTGTCGGAAGAAAATTATACGTATGATGAGGATCAGAATATGATAGCGTACGACATACAAAGTTATGGCTCTATGTATCAAATAACTTTCTATGAATACGATGCTTATGGAAGACCTGTTAAAAAGACCGATCCTATGAATTTGATTACACAGTGGCAGTATGATATTTACGGTAATATGGTTCGGGAAACCAATCCCGAAGGGCTGCATACATATTATGAATATGACGGTTTGGGACGTACCTTAAGAACTGTTTATCCCGACAGTACCGAGACGGTCGTTACTTATGCGTGGGCCTCGGGACCGGAGTCGGCATTGACCGAGATAACGACAACCCATACGGGTAAACCGACGGAGAAACTGTTTCAGGACGCTTTAGGCCGGGAAGTCCGCAAAGGAGCGCAACGTTTTGACGGACACTATCTCTTTACCGATAAAGTGTATAATCAGCACGGTTTGCTCGAAAAGGAATCGTTGCCTTTTCGTTCTCAGAGTCCCTCGGCGTGGAATCAGATGACGTATGACTTTCATGATCGGCTTGTCCGTACCGATTATGCTTCGGGACGTACCGATGTGTATGATTACGGGCAGAATACCGTTACCGAGACCAAAAAGGGAATAACGGTTTCAAAGACGTTCGATGCAGTCGGTAGAGTGATTCGGGTTTCAGATATGGCGGGAGATATACAATATACATTGCGTCCCGATGGTCAGCCCGAATCGATTACAGCGCCGGGTAACATAACTACCACATTCACCTATAATGTGTACGGACAGAAAATCGGAATGACCGATCCGAGTGCCGGTACGATCGAGTGGGGATACGGTCCTTTTGGAAATCAGACTTATAAAAAAGATGCGAATGGGGTCGAGACCCGAACTTTGTATGATTCTTACGGGCGAAAAGACTCGATTCATATCTCCAAAGACAATAAAGAGTTGCGTACTGTCAAGTTCGGTTATGACAATTATAACCGTTTATTGCAAGTTGTCGAAAATAACGGTTCGCGTTTTTATAAGTACGACCGGTATGGCCGCTTATCGGAAGATATACAGTATATCGATGATTATTTTAGTTTAGAACGCAAGTATGCTTATAATGAGTTGGGGCAGATAAGTTGGATAAATTATTACGGTTATTTGCCATGTACGATAGGGAGAGTGCATTACACGTATACCAATGGGCATAAGACCGAGATCAAAGTCGATGCTTCTGCTCCGGCATGGAAGCTTGTTGCCGAAAATGATATGGGATTGCCCGTATCGATAGAGACGGGACCGCTGACCCGGACTTTTGAATACGACCGGTACGGATTTCCGTTAAAACGTACCGTAACCTGCGGTGATCGGATTATTCAGGATATGAGTACCCGATTCGATTCTCATACCGGAAATCTGACCTGGCGGCAAGATAATACGCGGAATATTCGGGAAGATTTTTCTTATGATGCCTTGAACCGTCTCACAGGATTTAACGGCAAGACGATAACTTATGACGGAAAGGGAAACATCACCGACCATTCCGGAGTCGGGTCTTTCGAATATGCCGAAGACCGTCCTTATGCGATAGAGTATATTACGCCTTACGGAGATTATGTTCCGGAGGCTGCACAAGAAATTACCTATAATGAATTGTTGCGCCCTCAGAAGATACTCGAAGGGGATATAGAAACTTCATTCCAGTATGATTATGACGGAAACTTTAATTATGAAAAAATCGAAGGAACAGATTCTCTCGGGAAAGAAATTTTTAGAGAGCATTTTTCATGGGATAATAAATATGAGGAGCTGAACGGTTATCATTTCGGCGGAGTGTTGTATCTCGACGGAGATGTCTTTTCGGCGACCACCGCTTGGTGTACGTCACCGATAGGGGGAGAAAATGAGTGGGAATACCTCTATATATGTCGTGATTATATGGGTAGCATTACCCATGTTATAGACAAATCCGGAAATGTATTGCAAGAATTGAGTTACGATCCGTGGGGACGTTTCCGCGATCCCGATACGCAGGAACTGTATGCTCCGGAAGAGACGCCCGAATTGCTTTTGTTGCGGGGGTATTGCGGACATAAACATGTTGAGTATCACGGATTGATACACATGAATGCCCGGCTGTATGATCCGGTAATAGGACGCTTTCTCAGCCCCGATCCCTATGTGCAGATGCCGGATTTTAGCCAAAACTTTAACCGTTACACCTATTGCTTGAATAATCCGTTGGTTTATAAAGATGAGAATGGAGAGTTTATTCAGTTTATTGTTGGAGCGTTATTCGGGGCAGTAATAAATTATATTGGGCAAGTAGCTCAAAATGTAATTCAAAATGCATATCTTCCACAAGATCAGAAAATGTCAGTAAAGGATATTTTATTAAAAAAAATTGATTTTTTTGATGTTGTAATTTCTGCTGCTGTTGGAGCAGTGACTGGTGGTTTAGTTGCAGCTACGTTACCCGGTTCGACTGCTACACTTTCGGCTAAACATACATTGAAAGTGGTGAATACGGTGGCTCAGTTAGCATCTCCTGTTTTGACGAATGCAATAGATTGTTCTCCAGATAAAGGTTGGGATTTTGTTGATGATGGTAAAAAGTTTGCTATAGGTTTAGGAATTGATTATACTTTTATTGGAGTAGGTCATGGGTTACAAAAATTATTGCCATTTGGAAGTATAAAGAAAGAAATTATTTCTACTTCAGTTATTGGTATTGCATCTCCAAGTGTGGCTTATGGTGTAGAGCAGGGTATAAATAAATGGCAGAGATGGGGGGTAGAGAGGAATATTCCTACTTATCCTATTCCTTATTTATCTCCAAATGTAGATTGGTATGATATGGCAGTGACATTATCGCATCATTAAAATTTAATTGTATAATATGAAAAATAATTGAATGTTTAACTGATTATTTTGGCTTTTTGTCAATAGTGAATTTTATATTTATAGGATGTAATTAAGCTCTATTTATAGTTTATTGATATTGTTTTGTAATGAAAGAACAAGAATTGAAAGAACATATTCGGAGAGCAAAAGTTGCCCAATGGTATGTGTTGACGATGTTAATAGGAGTGTGTTTGGCTATCTTTTTTTATGTCCGCTCTGTAGTTTTAGAAGAGTCTGAAGATGAGATTCCTCTGGTACAACAGGAAAAAGGCATTGCTGTAGCAATTGTTTATTCCTCATTTGAAGTTAGAGGAGGCAAAGATATGGATGAGGTGTACGGCTTTGGAGGTGCAGGAGTGTTTTATGTTGGTGATAAACGGTATTTCTGCGATTTAGAAACACTTCAAGTAGTTCCACCTGTGGGGCTTCGATTCCCAGTATATTACAATATTGAGAATCCGAAAATTAACCGAATGGCTGATATTCCGAAAACAGACTCTATTGTTCGTTCCCCTTATTATTGTTGGGAGTTGCAGAAAAGCGGAATAATGCAATTTATTGATACCGTTTCGCATATAGATAGAGGCATATATGAAAATGTTTTTTTGATGTTTTCGAAATGAATAGATTATGAATATATTTAAGACAATATGGAAGTATGGGTATTCTTATTGTGTGATATATACCCCTTTTGCTCGAGCTATATTATTTATGTTTGTATTGATTATTGTTACAGTTGCATTGTGTTTGTGGACTTTTTCGGATGACTATTATATAAGGAACAGCTGTAATACTTTTACATTGGCAGAAATCGTATCGGTGGATACTACGAGAATATATGGTGACCCTTATCGAAGTTATGAATATTCTGCAAAATGTGTGTATTATGTATCGGGTAAGAGGTATGATGCTAAATTTTCTGGTTTTGAAGTTTCTCCTCCTATTGGCCTTAAAGTCCCGGTGTATTATGATTCCGTTTCTCCGAATAAATACACCTTTTATAGCGAATTTGAGAAAAGCCTTCAAAACAATCCTTTTTTTTATTATGAAAAACAGATAGAGAGTGAAAAGATGGATTTATGAAAATTTTTGTTTATTAGAAGAGTATTTGGGGAAATAGAGAAATGTTTGTATCGATTATCATTTAAAGAGAATGATGTCCAATTTAAAGGAGGATTTCTAGAATTATATATGATAAAGAGATGCAAGAAAGGGGATATGTCTTGGTTCTGGACAGTCTTATATTAGGTTTAAAGTCGCCTGAATAGAGTTTGTTGTAAATAATTTAGATTCTAATGTAATGGATAATCAGGAAATATTGGAGCATGTAAAACGAGCTAAGATTGCGGAACGTTATATATTAGTTGTTCTGCTAAGTATTTGTGTCGGAGTTTTTTTTGCAATCCGATGGATGATCCGGGAAGATGTCTATGATGATGATACACCGTTGGAGTATAGAGGTATGGCTGTGGCGGTAGTTTATAAATCGGTTGAAATTGCGACAGAAGAAGATGAGATAGAAGGATATAAGGGTATCGGAGTTTTTTATGTAGATGATAAAAGATATTTCTGTAATTTGGAGACGCTTCGGGTTGCTCCGTTTATAGGTCTTCGTTTTCAGGTGTATTATGATCGTAGAAATCCGAAGGCGAATAAATTAGCCACGACAGCAGTAATGGATACGATACTTCGTAGTCCGGAGTATGGTTGGTATCGACAGAGTGAGGGTAAGATGGAACTATCTGATACTGTACGGAAGATAGACAAGGATATATATGAAGGGGTATTTGATATTTGTGAACAAGTGGCAAAATGAAAATATTTAAAACTATTTGGGAATATTGGCATTCTTATTGTTTGATGTGTGCACCGTTGGCTTATGGACTGATAAGAATGTTTGCTTTAATAATTTTAGTTGTGATATTGTGCATAATAATAAAACAGGATGATTATGAAAAGCGGTTAGATTGTAATACGTTTGTATTGGCTACGATTATTTCTGTAGATACGATAAGAAATTATGGTGATCAGGAGAATCCGTATGAGTATTGTGCCCGATGCGAATATCAGGTAAAAGGGAAGAAATATACAGCCCGTTTTCCGGAATTTGTGGTATCTCCTCCGGTAGGGTTGCAAGTACCTGTATATTATGATTCCGATTCATCGAGTAGATATAGCTGTTACAGTGAGTTTTCCGATAAATTACGTTCCGATCCCTATTATTTCTATGGGAGACAGTTGAATCGAGAAAAAGAAAATAGTTCTATAAACAAACGTAAAGGGAATGACTAAGATGAAGTGGATTAAAAAAACGATAAATAAATATCCTAAAATAAAGGATATTCTGATTGCGATATTAATTATGTCGGGACTCGGACTTCTTTTTGGTTCTATTTACTGGGGAATTCAACGGGAAGAAGCAGAGTTTGATATTATTCGTCAAAATAAAGGTGTTGCTGAGGCGGTTATTTATGAAATTACATACTATAAAAAAGATAATAGCTATGTGGCAGATGTAATATTTTATGTCGGGAATAAACGGTATGTTCCGTATTCAATATCTTTTGATAAAATGCCGCCTTTAGGACTCCGTGTACCAATATGGTATAATCCTGATGATCCGAAAATGAATATGAGAGCCGAAGATGCGAGGATGGACTCTATATTGCAAGATCCGGTAAAATTTTATGAACGTCAGGTACGGGAGGATTCATTGGAGTGGAAACTTATACTTCCGATCGATTAATTTTATAATGATACATCATGTCGAAAAAGAAATTATCTAATTTATTGTTCATCATTTTGGTTATAATTTGGGGGTGGTGGTTTACAAAACCGTTACGTACACGAAGTATGATGAGAAAGAATAACACGCTTGCTTGGGCTTTGATTGTGAAAGTGGATACCTGTGAAACGATATACGGTGATACGGAATATGAAGCGGAATGTCGTTATAAAGTCGATGGCAAGGAATACACGATCACTTATCCGGGTTTTAAGCGGAGTCCTTGGGTAGGAATGCCGGTCCCGATATATTATAATGAGGAATCTCCGAAACGGAATACATATTTGGGGGAAAATACGGAGATTATACAGTATGCACCGGAAGAATTCCACCAACTTTATTTGTATGAATTAAAAAGACAAAAATCGGGACGGACTCAGAATAAAAATTGAGAATCGGCAATTTTATGTTAGGTTTGAAGTCTCCGGAATGATTCAAAGTAAATATTGAGCAAGGTCGTAACACGTTTCACAGCTTTTTATCCTTTCCTAAGAGCAGCATTTGGTATTTAATTTCCCTTTTGAGAGGAGACACAGAGATGTTTGAAGTATGAGTACACGGGTGCTATTCGGAAATTTCGATATGAATATCGGACTAAGAACAATCCGGTATTCATATCGAATAGCAACACGTTATGGAGTCATGTCTATAATATATAAAGCTCTTGGAGCAAAGTCCATTCGAGGGGAGCATATAAAAGGTTCTCCGCTGATTATATCTATACCTCCCTCACCCGGTTTCAGTATCTCTTTATAGCGACTCATATCGATGCTTTTTGCAGTATCGTTACCATTCATAATAACGATGATGCGTTTATCTTTAAATTTTCTTTGGTAGAGGTAAATGCCGTTTGTCGGCATGAAATGTGTCATATTGCCTTTACTGATCACTTCATTACCTTTGCGCCATTTCAAGATTTTTTGAATGAAATCGAAAGCTTCATTTTGTAAGGGAGTCCGGTCGGCAGCGATAAAATCATTCACTTTGTCTCCCGGAAAGCCACCCGGAAAGTCGAGCCGTACCAGTCCGTCGCTTTCCTTTTTGTTTCCGTGCATCAGTATTTCCGTTCCATAATAAATTTGCGGGATGCCCCGTGTCGTCAGTAAAAATGCAATGGCTTGTTTGAAGAAACCCAGATTATCGGGCTCTTCCGATAAAAATCGGTCGGTGTCATGATTATCGAGGAATGTAAGTACAGCCATAGGATCGCTATACATAAAATCCAGAGCAAGACGGTCGTATATTTTGTTCAATCCGGTCCAACTGTCGGTTTGGGACATAAAAGCCTCCCGTACGATTCCCTGAAGCGGGAAGTCCATAACCGTTTTCAGATGCGAATTTCGGGTTTTGTCCAATATGCTGTTTTCCTGCCAGTAAGCCGATCCCGCTTCTGTATTGTACCAGCATTCTCCTACGATGTTGAAGTCGGGATATTCGTTCTGAATCTCTTTGCACCACTCCGCCATCGAATCGAAAAATACATACGGATGAGTATCCATTCTTATGCCGTCGATACCGGAGTATTCGATCCACCAGATGCTGTTTTGCGTAAGGTATTTCATCAAGTGCGGATTATGTTGGTTCAGGTCGGGCATCGACTCCACAAACCATCCCATATCCATAATATTTTTATCGTAAGTCGAAACGTAAGGATCGAAATGAGGCGTCAACCGATAAGAAGTCTGTACATATCCGTCCGGAAAGTTGAACCAATCTTTCGAAGGACGGTCGAGAAACCATATATGTTCACTCCCGCAGTGGTTGAAGATCATGTCCATTACCACTTTCATATTTCGTTCGTGACATTTTTCAATCAGCTCTTTGTAATATTCATTCGTTCCGAAGCGCGGATCTACTTTGTAGTAATCCGTCGTAGCGTATCCGTGATAAGATCCTCCCGGCATGTCGTTCTCCAGTACCGGATTCAGCCAGATAGCTGTCACTCCCAGATTTTGTATATAATCCAGATGTTGCTCTATACCTTGCAGGTCGCCTCCATGACGGGCATTGGGATCATTGCGATTTACAGGAGCAGGAAACCGCATGGACGGTATTACATTTGTTTTCGGGTCTCCATCGGCAAATCGGTCGGGCATGATCAAATACAGTACGTCCGATGCACCGAATCCCGTATAGTCCCGGTCGGGTCCGTTCCGTTGTAGTAATTCGAAAGTGCGGGATGTGTGTTCTTTTCCCCGATCGAATCGGATGGTCATCTTACCCGGTTTTGCATTATCCGATATATTCAGATATAAAAACAGGTAATTGGGACTGTCGAGGCGTACGGTTTTTTCTAAGGTGACACCCGGATATTTGAGAGATGCTTTCGCGTCACCGATTTTATCGCCGTATACCATGATTTGCAATTCTTTGTTTTTCATACCGCACCACCAGAAAGCCGGATCTATACGTTTAATATTGATTGCAGCCTGCAACCCGGCTATGCAGAAAAAGAATAAACAAAAGGAAATTAATTTTCTCATATCGTAATTTTAATCAGTGTTTTTATTCCTTAGGTAACCAGATCGGACGTGCTTCCGGAGTTTTATTTATGTCTCCGATGCGTCTTAATCGAATGAAATCGATCAATGCGCTGTTTATCTCTCCGTTCATGTTTTCATCTTGTGGAGAGATAAACCGAATCGAAATTTTATTCCCGCCTCGATTCAGGTTAACGATTACCGGATTAGAATATCCCCAGTTCGCCCATTCGTTTTCTCCTCGTTGAGGCATTACCAATGCTCCTTTAAATTGTCCGTTTGCAAAAAGCGAGCGTATTGCACATTTGTTTTGTGTGTTGATAGGTCCGTTTCCATTTGCGTATCGTACGTCTATTGCATATTGCCCCGGAATGTTTATCGGAATCATTAAATCTATTTTCCGATTTTTCGTCTTGTTGATTTCGATGAATCCCTTACCCGAATATTCCGATCCTTTTATTGGTGATTTGGAAATTACCGACTCTGCTTCTATCCGTATTTCGCTGTGTGGAGGTAACCACGTAAAAGGTTTGCCGGTAAAACCTGCAACTCCGCTCCGGTTTACCGGGACGGCAGCGACCCGGGTGAAACGATCCAACACCGGAAGACCGTAATAACGCTGCATGATAATGCGCTCGCCTTTACCGTTAAGATAAACGATATATCGGTTGTCGGGGCTATAGTTTAATATTTCGAGGGTATTGTTGTCTTTTTGATAACCCAGTCGACTGGTTTCGGGCATGTCGGTTATAGGACGCACCGTGATGCTGTCCCGTGTCCGGAAATCCGTTTCTAACTCTATTTTGATCGTGTGCATTCCTGTCAGTGTTGCAGGGAAAAAAGCCTCTGCCTGTTCCTCATTGTCGATCGTAAATTTTTTTATGCGGTTTCCCGTACCCGAAAGGTCTATTTGAAGCACGGCTTTCCGGTAGTTGAAGTTCGATATCCTTTTATTGCCTGCAATACTTTGGGGAACAAAAGGAGTAAAACGTATTCCGTCCGTCTCGAATTTCATTCCGAAAAACAGTCGGTATATCATGGCGATATTACCTGACAGACTCCATAACATTTTATCCGAATTTACTGCCGTACCGCTGTAATCACCTGTCGATGCGACGAATAATTCTTTATTCGTGGTAAATAAAGCTGCTGCACGATATAATGCGCCCAAACCTCGAGTTACCGAAGCTTCGTTTTCTGCTTTAGCTGAAGCCAGATTCCAAAACGCTTGTACGAACGGCCACACGGCATTATTATGATACGGCTTTATTTCGCCTATTTGCGGGTAAATGCTCGTTGCACCGTATTCAGCGACCGGTATGCGGGCTATCATGCGGCGTGCCTGTTCGTTGGAGGCTATATCGAACAAAATACTTAGCGATTCGCCGAGATTATCGATGCCCGGTGACAATATGGGATAGATACCTCCGTATAAATATTGTCCGTAATATTCTTTCGTCTCTATCCATAAATGACGGTTTATCGCTGTTTTCAGAGAATCGGCCTGCTGTTGGAATATTGACGCATCTTTCCCCAATTCGGCGGCCATTTCAGCCAAAATGCCGTATGTTCGACAATGTACGGCATTTGTTCCCAGACAAAGCGACTGATAAATATCTGCCGGCTGCATCCAACGAGGATAAGATTGTTCTCTCCAATCGAGATAACTTTGCTCTCCCCTGAATAATCCCGTCGTAGGGTCTTTTAATGTAAATTGATCATCTTGAGCCGAGTTGCGGATTACTTCAAAAGCATATTGCAGCCACTCTTTATCTCCGGTGTATTTATAAAGTTCCCATGCCGCTACGCTCCAGATCATCCGGTCGCTCGATACAGGCCATGCTCCCCCTGTTCCCGTATCTTGAATGATTCGATTATTGTTGACTTTTGCGACAAGACTTTTTTGCGCAGCATCCGGATAAATATAGGCGAGTGCCAGATAAATGGAGTAACTGATGTCGCGAGTCCACACTCCATCCCATGCTGCACCGGCACGGAGAGTTCCGTCCGGACGAATATTGTCTAATAGTTCGTTCAAAGACATGCGGTATAAGGCATCTATCAGGAGTTGCTGTGAACCATATTGAGGAAATGCGTCGATGTCGGCAGATAAGCTCCATACAGAATAGTTTTCTTTGCGTGGTTTTTTGGTGTTCATCGTAAGGGAAATCTCATATATACCGTTTTTGTCCGGATCAGAAAGTTCCATGCCCTCCCGACTATACAGGTTTTCAAAGTCCCATGTCATCGGTTCGCTGCCACCGGCGATATATACTCCTTTGAAATCGGATTCCGAAATGATGTCTCCTGTCGGAGTTTTGTAAAATCCTTGTTTTTTAAAAGCTTCGAACATGGGAGACATATCGACTTTGACTGTCCATACCGTACGATGAGGCAACGGAATAGACTCGGCATTCGTATCGATGGCCGTGTATTTTTCGCCGAACAGAATTACAGGAGAAACACATGTATCGTTCTGGGGTTTTAAAGTGATGATATGTTCTTCACCTGCCGGGAGTTCGTTATCACGGCTATTGATACTGAATTTGAAATGTATGGTAGGAGAGTAACCTTTGTCCGCAGGGCTTTCATAATCAGATCGTATTTCGTCTTTTGAAATGGCGACCGCTCTGAATTTACCCTGTTCTACCCGATTGTCATATACCGTGTAAGTATTTCCTTTGTATATCACGGTGTTTTCCTTTTGAGTGCATGCTGTCGTAAGAAAGACTCCTGAAATTAGAATCGCAGAAAATATTTTCATGACTTTTACTGTTTATCGTTGCCTAAGAGCCGGTTTAAATTTCCCGATAGAGATTCAATTAGAGCATTCTTTCTATTTTCTTTCGGTCTGTTTGCGGTTATTCTTATAAAAACAAAAAGCGTTCACAAAGCCGATCCGATCAAAATTTAAACAAGCTTTTAATTAAACAAACTGTTCCGGTGAATAGTTGAATGTTATTCGTTAATTTTCTTACCGGTACGGGAAAAGTCGATTGTCGAAAGAATAGGTGGTGTATGTCATGAGGTTTGTAGATCACATCGGATAAGTGGGTTGGAACGATACAGGAGGTCTCCGGATTACGATCCGATTAAGGAGTGTCGTTTTTTTGGTCGGGTTATTCGGTTACTTCTATTGCTTCTGTGAATTTCAACAGAGACGTAGCGTCCGGGTCGTGAAATGAGAGTTGATTGAATAGTTTGTGTTTTTAGCATTTCTATGGTAGCATTGGCAGTAATTAAGTGAAAAAAAGCATGACATTTGTTTGTTCGATTCGGTTATGCTTGGCTCGGTTCGATTCATGGTTTTATACCTTTTTTAATTGGTGGGATATCTTGTAATTCTCGGTAGAACGGATATCTTATCGTTTATCGGGACGGATAATATTGGGAATATGGCAGGAATTTGATACTTTTGTTTCATTGTTAAACGAAATACTATGTCCGATCATATTGTATTATTGATTACGCCGCCTTTTACGCAGTTAAATACACCTTATCCGGCAACCGCTTGTTTGAAAGGGTATCTTAATACATTAGGAATAAAATCCGATCAGATGGATCTTGGTTTGGAAGTAATCTTGCGGATTTTTTCAAAAGATGGGCTTCGTCGGATATTTCGTGAGGCAGAATTATATTATTCATCGCATATTACTCCGGAATTTCGTAGAACATTTGTCCTCCGGGAAGAATATGTTCTGACAGTAGATAGGGCAATAGCTTATTTGCAAGGAAGAGAGCAAACTTTGGCTCATACGATTTGCGAAGGATCTTTTCTCCCCGCAGGTAATCGAAAACCTGAGGAAGAAGATATGGAGTGGGCATTCGGTACGATGGGATTACAAGATAAGGCCAGGCATCTTGTAACGCTTTATCTCGAGGATATTGCCGACTTTATCACGGGAGTTATCGATCCTCATTTCGGTTTTAGCCGTTATGCCGAGAGACTGGGCCGTTCGGCTTCATCTTTTGACGAGTTGTATAAGGAATTGCATAAACCCCTTACTTATATAGATCGGTTGATGTTTTCTGTTTTGCGGGAAAAAATAGAAAGTTGCAATCCGGATTGGGTGATGCTGTCCGTTCCTTTTCCGGGAAATCTGTACAGTGCATTACGTTGCGGTAAATTTATAAAAGATAATTATCCTGATATTCGGGTGGAGATGGGTGGAGGATTTGCCTCTACCGAATTACGGCAATTGTCCGATGTTCGGGTATTTGAATATGTCGATTTTATTACGTTGGATGACGGTGAAACGCCTTTACGTCAGCTATTGGTCGGGAATGAAGCGAGTTATGTCCGCACTTATTTATGTCGGGACGGAGAAGTTCGTTATTTGAACAATCCTGAAATTCCGGATGTTCCGATGCGGGAAAGGGGTGTTCCCGATTATGCAGGACTGCCGTTGGATAAATATCTTTCGGTTATCGAGGTCACTAATCCGATGCATGCCCTGTGGAGTAACGGACGATGGAACAAATTGATTCTGGCGCATGGCTGTTACTGGGGGAAATGTGCTTTTTGCGATGGGTCTCTTGATTATATAGGTCGATACGAGCCTTTGACGGCAGTCGAAATTGCCGATCGAATGGAGGAGATGATACGTCTTACAGGAGAAAGAGGCTTTCATTTTGTAGATGAGGCAGCGCCTCCTATGCTGTTGAAAGAGTTGGCGTTGGAAATATTGAAACGTCGTATGTCTGTCGTGTGGTGGACAAACGTACGGTTTGAAAAGAGTTATACACGAGATCTCTGCCGTTTGTTGAAGCAGTCCGGGTGTATAGCCGTCTCAGGAGGTTTGGAGGTTGCCTCTGACCGTTTGTTGAAATTGATCAATAAAGGTGTCTCTTTGGAGCAGGTTTCTCGAGTGACCGATCATTTTACTGCTGCCGGAATTATGGTGCATGCTTATTTGATGTATGGGTTTCCTTCTGAAACAGCTCAGGAAACGATCGATTCGTTAGAAGTCGTACGGCAACTTTTTTTGAACGGACTGGTGCAATCTGCTTTTTGGCATCGGTTTGCCTTGACAGCTCATAGTCCGGTAGGATGCCATCCCGAGAAATATACGGTGCGAATTACCGAAAAACCGTTCGGAGGGTTTGCACGAAATGATGTTGATTTTGAAGATACTGCCGGAGCTGATCATGATATTTTCGGAGAGGGATTGCGGAAATCTCTATATAATTATATGCGTGGAGCTGGTTTTGAGCTGCCTTTGCATAAATGGTTTGATGATCCGGTTCCCAAGACACAAATTCCGCCAACTTATGTCGCTCGTTTTCTTGTTGATGAACAAGATTGTGTGCAGCGTGATGGGCATAAGAAAGTATATTGTTTGTTAGCGCTACTACCGGAAGTGCGTTATTATGACCGGAATAAGAAAGGAAAAAATGTCCGTACTGCCGAGTTCTTGTTCCGTTTTCGTGATGGAGATGCCCGTTTTCAGTTAAAAGCCGATTGGGGAAAGTGGCTGGAAAATTTGTTAATCCGGTTATCGGATAAAAATGAGAAAACGGTAACTTTGAAAGATTTGGAGATTGAATTCAAAGCCTGTCATTTCGGAAGTTTTGATCAGTTTATCACTACTCCGCTTTGGCAGTCGTTAAGGGAACATGGTTTGTATCTGTTATAATAAATGAAGTATAAGGTTTTCATATCGCTATTATTGTCGCTTTTGTTGTTTTCTTGTGACAAAGAGGAGGAGATTTATACTCCTGTGTATCCCCAGAAAATATATGCAGTTTATCATGAGGGCGAAGAACCTTATCCCGATCTGCCCGTACTGTATCTTGATCACATGTTTTACCTGAAAAAACGAGCTCCGCTTTTTTTTCAGGCTACCGGTAACGATAGGTTGCCGTTCGGGAGCGATCAATCTGTTCAAAATTCGGATGTCCAAGAGACTGATATTTCGGTCGGGATAAATAAATGCGATGTCCCGGTTACGATTACTCGGGTTTCGACAAAATCAACGATAGGTAAAGGTCGGCAGATACGCTTGCTTCCGATAGGAGATAGTGTAGGTGCCGGATATGGAGGACAGTGGAATTGCCCCGAAGGAAGAGCGTCGGTTTCTTGGTCGATTGCCCGGCAGTTTTTTATGCAGGATAGATATTTTGATGGTACAATGCCGACAGTGTCGGATTTTATAACCATCGGTACGACAAATAAAAATACCTTTAGTGTCCTTACGGACGAGGGAATTGTGACTTGTACCGGATATGGCGAATGCCGGGGCGGTTGGAGACTTTCGGATTATCTCTATTCTCGTGTTGTAGAAAAGTCCGAAAATCCTTTTTATGATGAAGATCGGCCGGGGGAGAATAAATTCTCATTAGCAGTCTATTTGAAACGTTTTAGAACACATACCGATGACGGAGAACCTTTGTCGGCAGAATCTGTAACCGATGCGTATGTGAGTACTCCCACACATGTCATTATTCAGTTAGGATTAAATGACCTTTACAATCAGGAATATAAAGACCAGATCGCTTCTTTGGTTTCCCGTATTAAAGAAGAGTTTCCCGATATGATTGTCGGATTGTCACTGACCGATGCGTTCGGTACGGCTTTTTCGAAATATTATCCGGATTATGATTTTTCTTCCAATGCCATGACTTTACTTAAAAATAATCTGCATTATAAATGCTGGTCTTGGAATCCTGTTTTGCAACAGTTGGAAAATCCTGCCGAAAAGATTTTTTATATTCCTAATTATTATGTTCAGCCGTCGGCAGAGTCAGTACCTTATGAAATCTCGACCTCCGGATTAAGGACACCGGCTTATGATACTTCTCATTATCACCCGAATAGCAATGCCCATTATGCTTGGGGATATCAAATTTATGCGTGGTTGAAATATACATTGACATTAATTTGAATGTTATTTCCATTTATTAGAATGTTTTCTTATTGGGAGAAATGAGAGCTTCTTTCGAAAAGATTTTTCTGTTTTTACGAGGAAGATAGCGGCTATCTAATGAGTGAAAAAAAGGAAAACGAACTGAAAGAAAACGCAAAGATGAGCTGATGCTATTTTTTTATTGAAAAATTTAGATCTGCTCTTATATGGCTTATCGTGTGAATTTTGAGAAGATAATTTGATAAATCTTGATGATATTGTTCGGGAAACGTTTTTATTATATGTTTTATCTGTTGAGATAGAATGAATTACAGATTTTATATTTTAGCATTATTTTTTAATTTTGTGCGGGTTTAATTGCATATTATTTATGAATACGAAGATTCCTGAATATGCCGATATACTGCAGGTATTGCTTACGATGTCTGTTGTGATTTGTGTGGGTGGTGCAACTTTGCTTTTTCTACGCTCCGGAGGCAATCGTTCGCGTCGTTTGTTATCGTTGGTAATGTTTACATGGGGGCTTATCTACATGACGCGTGTTATAGGCATGTTGACAGGAATTCTGAATTTTGATTTTACAAGTACAGGCGTTTTAGATGTACTTGTGCTTGTAGCCGGTAATTTTTTCTTGATAGTTTTGTTGCTTTATCCGTTGGAAATAGTACGTCCTGGGTGGCTTAATTTAAGACGTATAGGATTGTTGTTACTTCCTTATATCATGCTCGTGCTGTTTTATTATGCTGTGTTACCTTTGTTGGGACAAAAAATTCTTGTGTTGCATGATATTGACGATTTTTTTGAACACATTGGAGAGTTTAATGTTTGGTATCGTTTATTGTTGCTTGTTTCTATCGGGTTTTATCTTCTGTCATTGTTGCGTTTGACTTGGCGGTATCGTGAGGTTTATCAACAGTGGTGCCAGTCTAATTATGCTGCAACTGAGGACATGGAGATCTCATGGCTGCGAAATTATATCATTGGAGTATTTTTAATAGGTTGTGCATATTTTTGGTTATTGTTTGACGGAAATACACGATGTTTTGTTGTGCATAATCTTATGGTACAGCTTTTCTTTTGTTATACCCTTTATAAGGGGCTATTTCATTATAATCCCTATACAGAAGATTTTTTCAGCCATACATTGGATGAAATGACCGCACGTAGAGAAGCTGTATGTAAAGAGGAGCAATTGCTGTCGGGAGATATTTTTGAAAATTTCAATCTTTCCGAAGATGACAGTGCGTTTCTTGGAAAATTGTCTACATATCGGGATGAAGTAGCTCGTTGGATGACGGATAAAAAGCCTTATTTAAATAAGGATTTTAAATTAATGGATGTGTCGGAATTTTTGCCGTTAAATCGTACTTATCTTTCCCGTGTATTTAACGAAGGTTTCGGGGATAGCTTTAGCAGTGTCGTACGTAGCTATCGTATGCGCGAGGCTGAAATATTGTTGGTTTCTAATCCTGATATTCCTGTGGGACAGATTGGTGAACGTTGCGGTTTTTCTTCTCCGGCTGTTTTTCACCGTAGTTTTGTGCAGTGTCATGACGGAATGACTCCGAGCCGTTATCGTAAACGATCCGCCAAACCGTAATTTTTCTGTCGAATTGCAATTATAAAAGCATCTTTTTTACGTATTGCAAATTTTATTTTACAAAATGGTAATCCTCTTTTAGGTCTTTGTCCATAATTTTGGCACACAAATTTCCTACCCAGATGTGAGAAATAACATATCTGCACAATTGCGTATCAATATGTAGAGAACAAATCTATGATGAAAAAAATGTTCGTTTGATTGGACAAAGATAAAACTTTTTTCATATATAAAATAATAATTATATAGTAATTTGGTTTCTAGGCATTTATATTATTTATTAAAATAATATTTTTAATTAAACTCCTTTGTCCAATCAAACGAACATTTTTTTGTTCTGTTTTTTTATAATTGTTATATTAAGTTGTTGTTTTACAATTTAATGCATGGGGGGGGGGTAAGTTGACGAAATAGTATTGAGAGTTTTTAGATATATTCAACATACTAAAAATGCGTGTAAAGAATATCGTTTGTATATTAATTTCGTTGTTCATTATTGTACAGGTAAGCCAGGGGCAGAATCGGGAGAAAGGAAATAATGAGCCTTTTTGTTCGGATACGGCTATTCTGTTTCGCTTTGTGCCTAAGCGATTGATGTTTTATTCTCCTTATAATGGTAATGAAAAAGCAATTTCTCAAGCTATGAAATTGCTCAGGATGCATCGTAAAGCGATTGTTAGCGGTGATGCGGTTATTCGCATTCAGGGGTTTTGCCAATCTTATCCTACCGAAAAGGAAAATATGGCGGCGGCTAAAAATCGCAGTAATCAGGTAAAATCTTATTTTATTACCCATTTGGGAATGAAAGAGGCTTATTATCGTACATCTAATAAAGCCGTACCCTATAAAGGAATGAGGGATATTGTGGCGTTAGTGGATGTTGAGTATTTGAATGTCCCTTCTGTAGCACAGAATTCTATTCCGGAAGTAGAAGAAAGATCTGATACGGTATATTCTACTAGGAAAATATCGACACAATTAGATACGATTCCTTTTGAAGCGGTTATAGAGTTCGACACGATTTTCAAAAAAGAACTTGAAGGAATACCGGAAGTAGAGTCGGTTTCTATAATGAACCGTGAGTCGAAATATTCTCATCGTAACATTCCTTTGTCTATCAAATCCAATCTCCTTTATGATGTATTACTTATGCCTTCGTTAGAATTGGAATACCGTTTCAACAAACATTGGTCGGTCAACTTGGAAGGTACTATGGCGTGGTGGCATAAAGATGTGAAACATAAATACTACCAGTTGGCACAGATTAGTCCTGAAGTGCGGTATTGGTTCAAATCCGAAGGAGCTCGTAAAGGACATTATTTCGGACTGTTCATCGGTGGAGGCTGGTATGATCTGGAGAACGGAAATCGAGGTTATAAAGGTGAAGGCGAGTATGCCGGTATCAGTTACGGATATATGTTTCCTATCGGAAAATATTTTGCTTTAGAGGCCGGTATCGGTGCGGGTTTCCTGCATGCAGATTCTGAAGATTATTTACCTATTGACGAACATTATGTGTATCAACAGTCGATACGTACCAATTATTTCGGTCCATTAAAACTGAAGTTGGCTTTTGTCTGGAATATCGGTTGTTGGATGGAAAGGAAAGGAGGTGGAAGATGAAACACTGTCTCTCTGCGATGATAAGGTACGGAGTGTTTCTGATACTGCTTCTATTGACTTTCGGATGCCGGAAAGATTTATGTTATGACCATGAGCTACATAGTGCTTCGGTAAAAACGGTGGTGGCCGCCGATTGGGAACAGGAGTGGGAACGCGTCTATGATTTTGATTGGGAGCAGAATTGGAATGTTTTGTGGGGACGTGAATATGATGAATTGCGTCCGGACATTGCTGAGGGCATCCGGGCTCTTGTCTATTCTGCCGGTGGCGGTTTTTCCGAAAATAATTTGTCGGCAGAGGGTGGCCGTTTGCCTATGAAAGAGGGTGTCTATTCATTGCTGTTTTATAATAATGATACCGAATATATTCTTTTCAATGATCTTACCACTTCGGCTTCTGCTTCGGCTACTACCCGTACTCGTACGCGTGGAGGTTTTAAAGAGTTGCATGCCGGAGAACGTACGGTGAGTCCGCCGGATATGCTTTACGGTGCTTATGTGAAGGAGCATTTTGCAGAACGTACGTTAGAGTCGATAGAGTTACCTGTTATTATGCGTCCGTTGACTTATACCTATCTGATACGTTACGAATTTAAAAAGGGCGCGCAATATGTGGCATTAGCGCGGGGGGCATTGGCAGGTATGGCAGAAAGCGTTTACCTCGAAGACGGACATACGGGTGCGGATGCCGTAACGGTAATGTTCGATTGCACGGTAGAAGATTTCGGTGCAGAAGCTCTTGTCTATTCGTTCGGAGTGCCGGATTATCCTGGAGATCATTATGTTATGGGTAGACAGGGAAAGCATTATGCCTTGAATTTGGAGGTGCGAATGTTGAACGGAAAATTCAAGACTTTTGAGTTTGATGTGACGGATCAAGTTACAGGGCAGCCTCGCGGTGGCGTTATTGTCGTGAAAGATATTGAAATATCGGATGAAGAAGGAACAGAAGGAAGCGGCAGCTTCGACGTAACAGTGGACGGTTGGGGAGATTATATCGATGTAGAACTTCCGTTAAACTAAAAATAGAAAAGTGACAAGTAATTTATTAATTTTTAATTGTAGAAGTTATGAAAAAAAGTTTATGGATTTTTGGAGTGGCTGTTATAGCCTTAACCGGTTGTACGAACAATGAAGTGGTAGATATACCGCAGTCTCGTGCGATCAATTTTTCGAATACTTTTGTAAACAATGCCACAAGAGCAGATGTGACAAATGCCAATTTTACGCAGTTTTGGGTGTATGGTGGTTATCAAAATGGAGCGTCATGGGTTGATGTGTTCAACAATGTAAAGGTTTCGGGTGCTTCTGTGGGTAGCAGTGCTGTTTGGACTCCTGAAGAGACCGCTTATTGGCAAGTAAATAAAACTTATAATTTCGGAGCTTATGCCGACGGAACATCTCAGTTGACTACAGGTATATCGTATAAGCCTGCATCTAAGACTTTGACGTTTTCAGATTATTCTGCCGGAGCAAATGACTTGATTGCTGCTACTTCAAGCGATGTGTCATGGGATGGTTCTGCTGATCCTGCAAAGGTGCAACTTTCTTTCAATCATATGCTTTCTAAAGTTAAATTTACATTCAAAACCGATGCTGTCGAAACCTATACGATGAAAGTTTCGGGATTGAAGATTTCTCAAGCTATTCAGACCGCAACCGGTACGATGGTAAATAACGTTGTCGGTACGTGGTCAGGTGACAAAACAGGAGAATATTCTTTTGCCGATATCGACGATTATGCAACAGCTGAAGGTCAGGCAGAGTCAGAAGTAAAATATGTGATTCCTCAGGAAGGCACGAATGAGATTCGTGTTGATTTCACAGTAACCGTAACTGATGGCGGTGACTATAGTAAGACAGGTTCTTTCTCGGGAACTATGGCTATTGCTGATGCAAACAAGTGGGAACCCGGATTAGCATATAATTATACAGTTACGATCAATCCGGATAAAGTGGACGAAACATTGAAACCTATATTGTTTGATGTAACAACAGTAACAGATTGGGAAGAATTTACCAATCCTGATCTGAGTGTCAGTGTCAATTAAAATATACTTTTAGTTATAAGATAGATAGGCTATAAGGGGTTGAATGTCCCCTTATAGTCACAAATCGAGATAGCACTTCAACGGTTGGTGTTCTTGTCAAAGAAATAAGCAGGTATATATGGGAAGAATCGGAAGAATAGTGAAAAAGTTTTTTTATTTCCCGGTGACAACGGTTGCATTACTGTTGACATCATGTACAAACATTCTCGTACATGATGCGGAAGAAGATGGAGTCGATGGCATGGCGATTGATTTCCGTACTCCGGCATTGACTCGGGTTGCGATAGAGAGTTTTACTCCGGGCAGTTCTTTCTCTGTGTGGGGGTGGTATGTGCCGGAAGATGCTGCCAATGAAGTTTTTAATGCTACTACGGTATCGACACCGGACGGTTCTGTTTGGACCTATGAGGGATTACGCTATTGGAAAGCAGACAAGACATACTCATTTTACGCTTTATATCCGTCGGTAACCGATCTAATGGCAAATGCAGCGACTGCTGCCCATTATGATGAAGACGGAGATCTTTCTGTTACGGCTTTCGACGCTTCTAAAGGATATGATCTCATGGCAGCTTCTGCCTTGAATATTTCCGGCAGTAATACCGGTAAAGTGGCTTTCACGTTCGGTCATTTATTAGCACGTGTGGAGTTTGTGGTAAAACGTAATGCGGCCGCAGACGGTATCGAAGGTTTTAATCCGGTTATCCATTCCGCTAAGCTTTACGGTATGCATAAGACGGCCGATTTTTCAGCTTCTGCAGCCGACTTAATCGATAAAGAAGTTATATCTGCAGGATGGACTATTTCTACCGATGAGAGCGACCGTACTACAAAGAACGAACCCTTTGCTGTGTTAAGCGAGGAGATTTCGGTAAATGCAGATGGAACGACCTTGATAGATGCTTTACTGTTTCCGCAAGATCTTACTATCGAATATTATTTTGAAGTGACTTATTCTTCGGCGTCGGATAGAGAACCCTGCACATCTACGGTTCCGTTGGTTTCTCTGCCGTTGACGACATGGGAAGCGGGTAAGCATTATCGTTACACGTTTACTGTTTCGGATGAAGACCGGATATTGTTCGATACGCCTACTGTAAATGCGTGGGGTGAAGCTACGGGTGGAATTATTATTGTCGAGTGATAAAATAAAAGGATAGTCTGATATGATAAGCTTGAGACATCTGTTATATGGAGGTGCGTTTTTGGTTGCTTGTGTTGCTTGCAGGGAGGAAAATCTTGTCGGTTCCGTTCCGAAAATGTCCGATCTTATTTTGTTCGATACACCCTCTTTATCGGTAGAAACCGTTTCCCGCAGTACATTGAAAAATGCTCTTGCTCCGGGTGAAACATTCGGTGTATTGGGATATTGTGTCCCATATACCGTAGGAACTACCGAGCCGAATTATCATTCCGCTTCCAGTGTCTGGTCATTAAAAAGAAACCAATGTCCGCCGGATGTATTCTTTAAACAAAAAGTGATCGTGGGAGTTAACGGATGCACTTATGACAGAGAAGGCGGTACGGATAATGATCCGAGATTTTGGTATCGCGACGGTTATGATACAAATAATAATCCGGTTGGGGCTATTACGGGAGCAGATCAATACCATTATTCTTTTATCGCTTATTATCCTTATGAAGAAGCGTTTACGGTCGATCAGCCTTTAACCGAGACTACGGCAGGAGCTCCTAAATTGACATTTACTATGCCGCAAAGCGGTTCTGCTCTGACCCATCCGCTTTCCCATTCCGAGACTCCTGATGCTATGCTCGCTGTATTGTATAATAGTAGAAAATCTGATGGTAATTTGCGTTTCAATTTCAGCCATATACTGACAGGTATTGGTTTTGAGGTGAATAATTTCAGTGAATTCGATTTAACGGTGCATTCTCTTACTTTGAGCGGATCGTTCTATAAAACGATAAAGATAGATCTGACAAAAGATGTGGCATCTTATACATTCCCTGAAGATGATCGTTATGTAGGGACTTATACGATATTTGACGGTGATTTACCGTTACCACCTCCGGATGCGAATAAAAATGAGACAGTTACCTCTTCTGGTTTGTTGGGGGGAGAGCATTTGTTGTTGATATCGGGGACAAATACCAGTTTCGGAGAAGATGTAAAAGTCAGGATCGATTATACTTTCAACGGGAGAACGACTTTTTATGAGACACAGCGTCCCGGAACATTCTCTCCTCGCCCCGGCATTAAATATACGGCTCAACTCAATTTTGTGGGTGATGCTTTCGTGTTGGAGTTTGTCGTTGATAATCAGGGACAATGGGAAGATGGAGAAGCTGATGATGGTGATGAAACGAATGATGATGTGGTATTTGAGTGAAACGATTGTAAAAGCGAGGCAAAGATGATAAAGGTAAAGATCAATAAAATTTTAAGTATAGCTTTTCTGTTCCTTATAATAGTTTTTTCAGCTTGTAGAGAAGAAGAATTATTCGACTCGTCGGTCGTATCGACGGGAAATATAACCACGCTTAGTTTTTTTGGTGATCCGATGGATATGCTGAAAGTAACGACTCGAGCGAGCGACATAAAAGATGAGAACGAGAAAAAAATAAATCAGCTTTATATATTCTTTTTTGGTTCTGACGGAGAATATCTGAAGGGTGGGTATCTTTCGGGATATCGAGATGCTCCTGATGAGGGAGGCTATTATGCTCCCGGACAAGGAGTGACTCTTCTTAAGATAGATAATCAGGCGTTTGCGAATAAAGATCTCGCCAGTAAAGCTACTGTGTATGCTGTTGCGAATGTTGATCCTGTTATTTTCGGAAGAGACGGGGATGGAGACGGACGGCCTGATGGCATTACGAAACTGTCGGATTTAAAAAATCTTGTTTATGCTCCGGAAAGTGTTTCGCTCGGTTTGCCTTCTGGAGGAATGCCGATGGTGGGTTCTAAAGTGATCGATCTTACTAAAACAGAAACTTCGTCGGATGATGAACGGCGTATCGATCTGACGGCTTTGATGGCACGTATAGATGTCGATATTCAACTCGATAGTGAGGTTGAGGAAAATAATCTGCCTGCTCTTACTCTTGTAGAATGGACAGCCAAAAATATTTCTACGAAAGTACCTTTTTCTACTCCTGCGGTAAATACCGAAACAGGGGTCGATTGGGAAGATGGTTGGACAAAGAGTATAACGACATCGATGCAACGTACGATTTTTAATAAGAACGGGCAGATAGCCTTTACTTTCTATATGTATGAGAATATGCAGAATGCAGAATGGAAAGTAGATGAGGGAGAGAAATGGGCAGATCCTTCTTTGGCAGGAGAAAAAGGGCTTTATCCCGATAGTATTAAGGATTACCAGAAACAACGTTATAAACCTTATCTCGCTAATAAAAATGCTGCGGCAGTGGAGTTACACGGTTTTTATACTACCTATAACGGAGCAATTTATGAGGTACGCTATACGCTTTATTTGGGAGCGAATCACACTGATAATTTTCAGGTAAAACGTAATCATCAATATAAAAATAATATTACGATTAAGGGATTGACTTCTCAAAATATAGAGACAGGTGAATATACCCTTGACGCCCGGGTGAATATTGAAGAAGATGACAATGAATTTTATATTGCGATGTTGCGTGAACGTAATCATGATGCCCATTTTTGTGTAACGCCGATGGATGTCTATATGTTTGCCGATAAAGCTACAAAAAATCCGACTATGGAGGTGATTTTGGGAGAAGTGCCGGACGGTAGTGAAACTCCGGTAACTGTTCCTGACTGGATTCGGATGGAGAAAATCAAGGCTTCCGATATGGAGAAGGGGACTGTAACGGAATCGGGTTTTACTGCTTATGATGAGGGGTCTAATACGGGAACTCATTTGGCTGTCGGAACGGCGTGGACAGCCGGTAACGGTAAACGAGCGTTCTTTACAAAAGGATTGGTTACGAGAACGTTGAGTGAGACGGGTAAGAGAGTTACGGTCGATAATTCTCGGGATAGAATTTATTTCTATATCGATGAGAATCTGTCGACAACAGAAAATCGACGTACGACAGTTACTTTAATTTATAAGGAGAACGGAAAGGAAATAAAACGCCGTACGGTAGTGTTGGAACAAGTTCATTTATTGTCGGTAAATATGCGTGACGGTGGTACTTTATATATGGAGCAATATGAAGAATACTTGGATCATTATGACCCGTTGGATGAATATTCTACCGATCAAGTTTATACAGGATTGCCTTGGGCGGATAAAAACTCGAATCTTGATAATTATACTATTCCGAGATTATATAAGGAACGTTATAATTTGTTGAGTGGTTATGAAGAACCGGGGCAAGTTTTTAATGATGGGCATCCATATACGCCTTTTGTTGTATATTTGTTAGCTCAAGGCAGAATGACTTTGCAGGATATTCCGAAATCGGCATTTCAATATTGTTACAATAGAAATAAACGCAATGTCGATGGTTCTATATCGACTGATTATGGTACATGGGGTATTTTTACAACAAATTATTATGAACGAGAGAATAAAAGCAAATGGTTCTTGCCCGGTATTCGTCAGATGGAAGATGCTTTAACTCAGTATTATACTGTTTTTGGAGAGTTTCAGGACAATTATTATTGGAGTGCTTCAGCGGGGGAAAGAGAGAACGGTTCAAGTGGGCAAAGTAGTGTCCGTGCCCGAGCTACGAAAGTATTGCCAGATGGCAGTTATGCAAATAGTGGAGGTGGTGATGGAGAAGGAGCAGATCATTATGCTTATGAGTTAGGTAACGGTGGTTATGCTTTACGTACGACATCATTACGTATTCGGGCTTTCAGGGTAGATACTGAGCCTATGGACGATTAACGGAAGTAAATTTTTAATGTAAGATAAGGATACTACGTATTTATGCGGTATCCTTATTTTTTAATTTTAATATTATGATCAAATTTCTTTGTAATGCTTATATTTGAAATTCTAAAAAATAATACATGAATATGCGATACGGTAAGGCGAAGATTTTTTGTTGGGTTATTTTATCTTTTTTTCTTTTTTCTTGTGAAGAAGATGAGCCTGATATAGTGACGACAAGTCGGAAAACGCTATTTATGTATTTGCCTTGGTCTTCTAATCTGACAACGAATTTTTATACGAATATTTCGGATATGGAAGAGTGCATCAAAAAGCGGGGATTAAAAAATGAAAAAGTTGTCGTATTTATGTCTTCCAGCAGCACGGAGGCTTCTATGTTCGAAATTGTTTATAGAAATGGTAAATGTGAACGCAAGACGTTGAAAAATTATACGAATCCGTCATTTACGACAGCAGAGGGCATTACCTCTATATTGAATGATATGAAGACATTTGCTCCTGCATCTGTATATGCCATGACGATCGGGTGTCATGGTATGGGATGGCTTCCGGTAGATCGAATGAAGACAATGTCTGCCTCCTCTGTAAAAATGCATTGGGACTATGAGGGAAAACCGTTGACCCGTTATTTCGGAGGTTTGACAAGCGAATATCAGACAGATATAAGTACTCTTGCTAAAGGTATTGCGGATGCGGGTATAAAAATGGAATATATTTTGTTTGACGATTGTTATATGTCTTCGATCGAGGTCGCTTATGAGTTGAGAAATGTTACCGATTATTTGATTGCTTCTGCCAGTGAGATCATGGCATACGGGATGCCTTATGCCGTGATCGGTGAATATTTGTTGGATGATCCCGATTTTCAGGCTATCTGTGATGGCTTTTATGACTTTTATTCGACTTATGGCATGCCTTATGGAACGTTGGCGGTGACGGTTTGTGCCGAATTGGAAGATCTTGCGATGATTATGAAAAAAATTAATACGAAATATATTTTCGATGAGTCTTCTGAAAATACTTTGCAACGGATGGACGGATATACTCCGATAATATTTTACGATTACGGAGATTATGTAGAAAAGTTGTGTAAAGATCCCGTTTTGTTGGAACGGTTTGAGCAGCAGTTGTCTCGGGCTGTGCCGTATAAAGTGCATACGGACTATTTTTATTCTGTGACCAAAGGTAGAGTTCCGATTTATACTTTCTCTGGAATAACGACATCAGATCCGAGTAAACATTCCCTTACCGTGTCAAAAACCGATACGGAGTGGTATAAGGCTACGCATTAATTGCTAAGAGCCTGCCTAAATTTTGTTCGGGTCGAACTTGAAAGTTTCTTTCAAGGGTATTTTGTGGTTTTTACGGAGATGGTGGCGGGCTACCAGACAAATGAAAATGGGGAAAAAGACCGGAAGAAGACGTAAAAATGATCTGATAACATTTTCTTATCGGAGAATTAAAACTGGCTTTGAATATGACTTCGATTTATTTGTGGAAGGAAAAAGCCGACCTACATTTTATGATTTCCTTTAAAAGATATATCTTTGTGAAAGAAAGACCGTGCAAACCGAATGTAAAATAAAAATATATTCGATTATTTTGCTGGGATGCAGTCTGTCTTTGTGAAACAAAAATGACGATATGAATTCTTTCAACGCTTTAAAAAAGATATATTCCAGACGGGCTGAGATCAAAAATTTACCGCATATTAAAGTTGCAGTTGTCGGTGATACAGCCACGCAGTTTCTCGCTATGGCAATTTACGGTACTGGCGTGGAGCGAGGTTTTGATATAGAGCTTTTTGAAGCAGAATATAATCAGGTAGAACGACAGTTTCTGGATAAAGCATCTGATCTATATCGGTTTGATGCAGATTATATCGTTGTTTTCCAGTCAACGCATAAATTACTTACTCGGTATGGGAAATGTGGGGATGCAGACCGGTTACGGTTGGCTGATGAACGTTTGGATTTTGTGAGGACAATTTGTGAGACTACCGATGCGAAAATTATTTATTGTAATTATCCGGAAATAGACGATGCCGTTTTCGGTAATTTTGCCAATCAGGTAGAATTTTCTTTCCTTTATCAATTGCGTAAACTTAATTACAAATTGATGGAGGTAGCTCGGGAATGTCCTAATCTTTATATCTGCGATCTAGCGACGATACAGAATAAACTGGGGCGGGATGCCGTATTTCAGCCGTCGATTTATGTCAGTACCGAAATGGTATTGTCTATCGAAGCTTTACCTTGGGTTGCATCCCGAATACTCGATATTATTTGTGTGCTGAAAGGAAAGATAAAGAAATGTCTTGTATTGGATCTCGATAATACGCTTTGGGGAGGGGTTATCGGAGATGACGGTATAGAAAATATTCAGATCGGTCATGGTTTGGGTATCGGCAAAGCTTTTTCAGAGTTCCAATTATGGATTAAAAAACTGAAAGAGAGAGGGGTAATTCTTGCAGTATGCAGTAAGAATACCGAGTCTGTAGCGAAAGAGCCGTTTGTCAAACATCCCGATATGATATTGAAATTGGATGATATCGCGGTGTTTGTCGCTAATTGGGAAAATAAAGCGGATAATATACGTCGAATACAGCAAATTCTGAATATAGGATTTGATTCTATGGTATTTTTGGATGATAATCCTTTTGAACGCAATATGGTGCGTGCGAATATTCCGGATATAGTCGTTCCTGAATTGCCGGAAGATCCCGGTGAATATCTTGAATATTTGTATGGACTGAATCTTTTTGAAACAGTTTCATATTCTGCTGCAGATTCGGAACGTACCCGACAGTATCAAGTAGAAGCCCGGCGAGTATCGGAGAGAATGAGTTTTGCAAATGAAGATGAATTTCTTGCAAGTCTGGAAATGGTTTCCGATATACAAGCGTTTACGCCTTTTAATATTCCCCGTGTCGCACAGCTTTCGCAACGTTCTAATCAATTTAATTTGCGTACGGTACGTTATACTGAAGGAGATATCGAGCGCATGGGTAAAGACCCGGAACGTTATGCTCCTTTTACATTTACGCTTGCAGATAAGTTCGGGGATAACGGACTTATTTGTGTGGTTATACTTGAGAAAGACAACCGTGCTAAGACTCTTTTTATCGATACGTGGTTTATGAGTTGCAGGGTATTGAAACGAGGAATGGAACGGTTTACTCTGAATGTCTTAGTGAGATATGCCAGAGAAAACGGGTTTAAGAAGATTATCGGAGAGTATATCCCGACCGTTAAAAATAAGATGGTGGAGGATCATTATGCACAATTAGGGTTTGTAAAGTTACCGGAAATGGAGAAAAACCTTTATATGCTTGATGTAGATTCTTATATAGATAAAACTTGTTATATATTGTCTAAATAATTTATGATATGACTCAAGAAGATATTTTAAGTAAAGTTCAAAATATTTTTAGGGATGTATTGGATGAAGAAAACATTTCATTGACATCTCAGACAACGGCAAATGATATAGAAGAATGGGACTCCTTAACTCATATTCAGCTCGTTGTGGCAATCGAAAAATCGTTTAAGATAAAATTTACTTCAAAAGAAATTTTATCTTGGAAAAATGTCGGAGAAATGGTTGAAACAATTCATGCTAAATTGTAGCGGTGACCTGTCTGAATTTTTCGGTAAGAAAATTATATCAGGTCATTTTTGCGTTTTTCCGGTCTGTTTCTTGTTTTTGCATGTCATATAGCTTGTTATGCTCCTTTATCGGAAACAGAGAAACACTCTCAAACGCAACTCTCGAAAAAGGACTGTGCAAAATTAAAACAGGTTCTGAACGATTTTGTCGAAGTGTTCAGGAGAGAATATCGAAAGAGAAGGGAATATTTGTAAAATAAACCGGTATATAAAGTTATGATTATCAATTCATTTGAATTTTTGCTGTTTTTTATAATTTTCTTCGTTATATATTATATTCCCCGCTTAAATACAAGATATCAGAATCTTTTATTACTTGTCGGAAGTTATTTCTTTTATGGGTATGCAAGTCTGAAAATGTTGCCTTTGCTTATTGCGGTTACGATCATTTTTTATTATTTGGGTTTAGCAATACAAAAAAGCGGAGATACTAAAAAAGCATCGATTCTGACAGCTTTAGGTGTGTGGTCGGGAGTCGGTATTTTATTGTATTTTAAGTATTTCAATTTTTTTATTACTTCTTTTTCTGAATTGTTTGAATCATTCGGTTTACAGACTAATTGGCATACTTTCAATATTATAATGCCTTTGGGCATAAGTTTTTTCACTTTTAAATTAATTAGTTATATTATAGAGATACATCGTGGTCATATAGAAGCAGACCGGGATTTTATCTCTTTTGCAGCTTATGTCTCTTTTTTCCCGTGTATTCTTTCAGGACCGATAGACCGTCCTAATTTGTTTATTCCGCAGTTGTCTCAAACTCGTCATTTTGATTATGATATGGCATCGGACGGCTTGCGTCAAATATTGTGGGGAATGTTTAAAAAGATGGTATTGGCTGATAATATTGCGGTTGTCGTAGATCAAGTTTGGAGTAGTTATACTGCATTTCCGAGCAGTACGTTGATATTGGCTGCCGTCTTATATTCATTTCAGATGTATACGGACTTTTCAGGTTATTCCGATATGGCAATCGGAGTCGGCAAAATTTTAGGAGTTAAGGTTACTCCCAATTTCAATTATCCGTTTTTTGCGTTGAATATTGCCGATTATTGGCGTCGTTGGCACATGTCTTTGACTTCGTGGTTGACCGATTATATATTTATGCCATTGAATGTACGGTTTCGTGATTGGGGCAATTGGGGTATGATCGTTGCTATTATCATCAATCTTGTGGCAGTAGGTATGTGGCATGGAGATAATTGGACATTTGCCGCATTCGGTTTGTATCATGGTTTGTTGTTTGTTCCGTTAATTCTTACAGGGGCTTTTTTTAAAAAGAACAAGATGAAAACCACTTATTGGGGATTGCCGACATTTCGCATGGTTTTGAAAATGTTGTTTACATTTATGCTGGTCACAATAGGATTGGTCATTTTTAAGGCGCATGATGTGACGCAAGCTTTTGACTACTTGTTATCTTGTTTTGGTACGGGCATATTGTCTTTGCCGAAAGTTCAGGGCGACACGAACGGAACGCTTTTATTCTCGTTGCTGTTTATTATTATGTTGCTTGTTATAGAATGGAAACAAAGAAGCAAGGAGTATGGATTGTCTATTGATAATTTGAGCCGAGTAAAGAGGTTAGGAGCTTATTCGTTTTTTTTGTTGGTGATTTATTTCTTCGGAACAGATACTTCTTCGTTTATATATTTTCAGTTCTAAATTATTTTTGTGTGATGAGATTATGAAACTTACAAAAAAGCAAATTGAAAATGTGGCGCTATTCGGAGGAGTATTTATCGTGTTGTTGATAATACTTAATGTAACAGCTCCCTATGTATATAAATTGTTTCCGAATGATTACTCCCGGATAGGGATTATATTGGATGCTCTGAAAACTCGTACTGTAACTCCGGAGATCGTTGTTTTCGGAAATAGTAAAGCTATGAGCGGAGTAGATGCCAATATGATACAAGAACATTTGTCCGGAAATCCTGAAACATATAACTTCTCATCGGTAGGGCAATCGATCGGGGAGAGCTTATTGTTCTATCCGATGCTACCTGATGATACAAAAGCGGTAATACAATGTTTTAAATTAGAGGAGTTTACGCAACCGCTTGTCTTTAATGAACCCGCGATTATCGCTTTGAAAATGGGGAAATATCCGATGAATGAAGATATAAAGCAATTGCTCCCAAAGACGTTTTGGGAAAAGTTAGATAGGCCGGATGTTTATTATAATTTCAAGTCCCGCCAAACCGTGAGTTCGGGGTTGATACGTTTTTTACGTCTTCATTTGGATGAGGATGCTCCTGACAGCGGTATTCTCGATGATTTGAAGTTCCCTTATTTATTCCCGTCCGATATAGATAAAGCTCCGAATTATCAGACCATAATACAGATGTTGGAGAAGGAAGATTATTCTTGGGCTGATGATTTTTCTATTTCGGAAGAATGTAAAGATTTGCTTATTAAAGCAAATGATTATTTAGAACGAAAGAATGTGAAGTTGTATATAGCAATTATTTCTCATGCTCCGGATGTGAAAGGTCTGTCATCTGAAAAACAAGAAAAGATTATCGGAAAATTGCGGGAAGAACTGCCGCAATTGAAATTTATAGATTGTCGGAAATCTCTTACTTCAGATGATTTTTATGACCCGTTACATCCTAATAAAAAGGGAGCTGAAAAAATTTCGACTATAATCTCGACAGCGGTGAACGCTGATTTTTAGCTGTTTTAAAAGAAAATTGAGGGGAAAATTTTATATTTTTTGATTAACGGTCGTTTTATTTGTATTTGCAGACTTTTTTTCAGGGAATAACTGATCTTGAGGAACTCCCAATTCCTCAGCTATGACTTTTTGAGTCAGAGCATCCGGAGTTTGTACTCCGGCAATCCACATTCGTACAGTTTTTTCCGATTTCAATGTTTTATGTGCGATATATTCCACAAAAGCACTTTTGGGTGCTTTTACTACCCGACGGTCGGGAAGAGATTTGTAATATTCGACAAAGGATGCATTGCCGACAGGAAAATCTTTAAATGTCATTTTTCTGTATCAAAGTTGTTTATTCACTGTAATATTTATATTTTTGTTTCGTAATATATATTATTACGATGCAAATATATAACAATGTTCGTTAAAATCCAAACAAATAATGAATTTTGTTCGTTATATAATTAAAAATACCTGATATGGATTCAGTAAAAGAGAGGCTCAAAGCATTTATAGAATATAAAAAAATTTCGATAAGAAGTTTTGAGAATCGGTGTGGCTTATCATATGGGTATGTAAACAATATGCGGGTTTCTATACAGCCGGCAAAATTGAAAAGCATATCTCTGCAATTTCCTGATCTGAACAAAAGTTGGTTGTTGACAGGAGAGGGGGAGATGCTTGTTCCCACAGAAGGGAAAACCGTAGCGACCGAATCTATCGGTAATTATGGTAGTGTATTTAAGTCTTCGGGAATCGTTTCTATTCCGGCTAAAGTTTGGGATGTTATTGAAAAGCAGGCAGACAGTTTAAAAAGTAAAGATAAGCAGATCGATGATCTTATTTCATTACTGAAAGGTTTGATTCAAAAATAATTTTTGTGGTTGTAAGTATTAGAAGGTGCTTTTATTGAAGAGCACCTTTTTTATATAAATGGATATGCTCATAATTTATTGCTATAATTTGTTTTTATAGATTTGCCCGTCTTTTATAATCAATAGAATATTGTCATCGGGGTTTTCCAGTAATTGAATATTTTCCAGAACATTTCCGTTTATAAGTAACATGTCGGCAAAAGCACCTTCCTTGATTACTCCTAAATCTCCGGGATAGGGGTTCCTCGATCCCGAAAGAGACAATAGCCGGGCATTATCATAGGTGACCATTCTCAGTATTTCGAAATTATTGAACCAGTTTTTAAGTTTCCCTATATCTTTATTTTGGTTTTTCGTATTGGCAGGATTGAATAACAGGTCTGTTCCCCATCCGAGTTTTACCTGATATTTCTTTGCCAATCTGTAAGCATTATCTGTATTTTGAACAATCATCTTATGTTTTTCCTGTTGTTCTTGAGTGGGATATTGATTGTCATCGAGGGTAAAAGGTTGCATACAGAGCCATACTTCTTTTCGAGCGATCAATTCCATTGTCGCTTCATCGATCAAGTGTCCGTGTTCTATGCTTTTTACACCGGCTTGTATTGCTCGGGTGATTGCTTGCGGTACATAGACATGTACCATTACATAAGTACCTGCATTTTCAGCCGCTTTTACAGCGGCATGAATCTCTTCTTCAAAATATTGGGAATCTTGCAGGCGATCATAAAGTGAGGCGACTCCGCCTCCGGTCATCAATTTTATTTGGCTAGCACCCAACCTCAGATTATTCCGTGCTGCGACGGTAACGGCATCCACTCCGTCTGCGATAATAGCCGCACCTATTTTTTCGGTGTGAGTCAGACAACAATAGCCGAAAGGTCGGGGATCGTCATATACAGCCCTGAAATCACCATGTCCTCCGGTTTGAGAAATGAGAGATCCGCTCGGATAAATTCTAGGACCCGGAATAATTCCTTCATCGATGGCGCGTTTTAGTCCGAACACCGGACCTCCGGCATCCCGTATCGTAGTGAAACCGCGCATTAGGGTTTTCCCTGCTTCGACACCGGCTTTTAATTGTGTGTAGTACGTTTCTGCAGTAAGCAAGTCTATCATTGTGTTGCAACACATGTAGGAGTGCCAGTGTGCATCGATGAGTCCGGGCATCAGAAATTTACCTTTTCCGTCGATTATCGTTCCTTCTGCCGATATCGTTCCGGGTTCAGCTATTTTATTTATTCGGTTGTTCAGGATCAGAATATCTCCCATAACCGTTTTTTCGTCTGTTCCGTTGAATATCCGGACGTTTTTTATTAAAATAGTTTGTTCCATATCGAAAGATGCTATTTTGTCGATAAAACGGAATTACGTGAAAAAAGTTTGTCTTTTTACGGATAATTGGATAACGATCTTTGTTCAGTCTGACTGTCGTTTGAATTTTTATATCCGAAGAGAGAAGGGGAGGGGTGATTGAAAAAATGAGTGAGCCGGCAATCATTCAAATGTAAAGAGACTCCTAAAAGTCACGTAAAAACGACTTTTAGGAGTCTCTTCAGATCCGATTTTCAAGAAATATGTCTTTATGTCTGAATTTAGATAATACCTTGAGCCATCATGGCTTTTGCAACTTTCATAAATCCGGCTATATTAGCCCCTTTCATATAATTGATATATCCGTCTTTTTCAGTACCGTATTTTACACATTGGTGATGAATATCGCTCATGATCTGATGCAGTTTGGCATCAACCTCTTCGGCAGACCAACTGATATGCATGGCATTTTGAGTCATTTCGAGTCCGGATGTCGCAACTCCTCCTGCATTTACCGCTTTTCCCGGACCATACATGATACGGTGTTTGATAAACAAATCTATTGCTTCGGGGCGACAACCCATATTCGAAATTTCTCCTACACAGATGACTCCGTTAGCGATTAGTTGCTTGGCGTCGTCTTCGTCCAGTTCGTTTTGTGTAGCGCAAGGAAGGGCTATGTCGACTTTTTGCTCCCAAGGTCGTTTTCCCGGGAAAAACTCTACTCCGAATTTCTCGGCATACGGGGCAACGATATCATTGCCCGAGCTGCGGAGTTCGAGCATGTAATCGATTTTTTCGCCGGAGACTCCGTCTGGATCATAAATGTAACCGTCAGGTCCTGACAAGGTAACGACTTTAGCTCCTAATTCGGTCGCTTTGGTTACTGCTCCCCATGCTACATTTCCAAAACCGCTTACGGCAATTGTTTTTCCTTTGATTTCTATCCCTTTGGTCGATAACATCTGTTTTACGAAGTATAATCCTCCGAATCCTGTGGCTTCGGGGCGGATTAAAGAACCTCCGAATTCCAGTCCTTTACCTGTAAATGTGCCTGTATTTTCTCGTTTCAGTTTTTTATACATTCCGTACATATAACCCACTTCACGACCGCCTACGCCTATATCGCCGGCAGGGACATCAGTGTCAGGACCTATATGCCGCCATAATTCGAGCATGAAGGCTTGGCAGAAACGCATTATTTCACCATCGGACTTTCCTCGCGGACTGAAGTCCGATCCGCCTTTAGCTCCGCCCATAGGCAGGGTTGTCAATGCATTCTTAAATGTCTGTTCGAATCCTAAAAATTTCAGAATAGACAGGTTTACGGAAGCGTGGAATCTTATGCCGCCTTTATACGGGCCTATCGCATTATTAAACTGTATGCGGTATCCGAGATTTACTTGGACATTGCCTTTGTCGTCTACCCAAGGTACTTTAAATGTAAATATCCGGTCAGGTTCGACAAGTCGTTCTATGATTTTAGCTTTTTCAAATTCGGGGTGTTCATTATAGGTTTCCTCGATCGATAGAAGTACCTCGTGGACAGCTTGAAGATACTCCGGTTCGCCCGGGTGTTTAGCCTCGAGCGATGCCATGATGTCTTTTATGTTCATAGCGATGTGTTTTTATAAGGTTACTTATTTATTTTTAAGAGCTTTGGATAGTACCTTTAGCCCTTATTGCAAATTTAATCATTTATGCGGATAAAAAAATTATTTTTGCTAAATTTGAACATCAAAGAGCTAAAATAAATTTTAGCATTTTGTAATCTGAATATACCGAAATTGATTATGGAAACTCAAAATATAAAGCAATTATATTTGAAAGACACCTCTTTTGCTAACTTAATGCAAAAACGAATCTTTAATGTGTTGCTTATTGCCAGTCGTTATGACGCTTTTATTCTTGAAGAGGACGGGCGCGTGGACGAACAGATTTTTTTCGAATATACGTCTTTGAACTTGAGTTCGCCTCCTCGAGTTACTCAGGCAAATAGTTTTGACGAAGCTTTTCGGGAACTATCCGGAAAACGTTATGACCTGATAATTGCTATGCCGGGAATTGAAAATAGTGATACGTTCGAGAAAGCGAAAGAGATAAAAAGCATTTATCCCGATATCCCTATCGTAGTGTTGACCCCGTTCTCTCAAGAAGTATCGCGGCGGATCAGTAACGAGGATCTCAGTGGTGTCGATTATGTGTTCAGTTGGCTTGGTAATGCCGACCTTTTGCTGGCTATCATCAAACTGATAGAAGATAAAATGAATGCTGAGGAGGATATAAACTCCGTAGGGGTACAAGTAATTTTGTTGGTAGAAGATTCGATTCGTTTCTATTCTTCTATTTTGCCGCACCTTTATAAATTTGTATTGAAACAGTCGCAAATATTCTCGACCGAGGCTCTGAATCAGCATGAGCAGATGCTTAGAATGCGTGGACGTCCTAAAATAAAACTTGCCCGTACCTATGAAGAGGCGGTAGCGATTTATAACAAATATCCTAATAACATGTTGGGAATTGTTACTGACGTGTCTTTCAAAAGGGCTGGAGAAAAAGATAAGAAAGCCGGTTTGAAATTTTGTTCTTATATACGAGAGAAAGATGAATTTCTGCCGATTATAATCGAGTCTTCAGAGGTGGAGAATCAAAAAGACGCGATGTTTCTGAATGCTTGTTTTTTGGATAAGAACTCTAAAAAGTTGCCTGTCGATTTGCGTAAAACTATTCTCCGAAATTTTGGTTTCGGGGATTTCGAGTTTATTAATCCTCATACGGGTGAGGTTATTGCAACGGTACGTAATCTGAAGGATTTGCAAAATACGATAATGTCTATTCCCGATGAGTCGCTATATTATCATGGTTCTCGTAATCATATTTCTCGCTGGCTTTATTCCCGGGCGATGTTTCCGATAGCCGAATTGCTTCGCCAGAAACAATTTACCGACATTAGCGAATCGCAAGAAATGCGACAGCTTATTTTTGATGCTATCGTACAGTATCGTAAAATGAAAAATCGGGGAGTCGTTGCTATCTTTCAGCGGGAGAGATTTGATAAATATTCTAATTTTGCCCGTATAGGACAGGGATCTTTAGGGGGAAAGGGACGTGGACTTGCGTTTATCGATTCTATGATCAAGCGGCATCCGATACTTGAGAATTATGAGGGCGTGAGTGTCTCGATTCCTAAAACGGTGGTTCTTTGCACCGATATTTTCGATGAGTTTATGGAGACGAACAATCTTTATCAGATTGCATTATCCGATCTGCCGGATGAGGATATTTTGGAATATTTTTTGAAAGCTAAATTACCGGATAAATTGGTCGATGATTTTATGGCATTCTTCGAGGTAGTAGGGCGTCCGATTGCTGTTCGTTCATCCAGTCTGCTCGAAGATTCTCATTACCAGCCTTTCGCAGGAATATATTCGACTTATATGATTCCGTTTCTTGAAGATAAAGATGAAATGCTCCGGCTGTTGAGCGACGCTATTAAAGGGGTATATGCTTCTGTTTTTTATGCCGACAGCAAAGCATATATGACCGCAACATCTAATGTAATCGATCAGGAAAAGATGGCGATTATTTTACAGGAAGTGGTGGGCTCACAATATGGAGATCGTTATTATCCATCTTTTGCCGGAGTAGGAAGATCTTTGAATTATTATCCGATCAATGATGAGAAAGCGGAAGACGGAGTCGTTGATGTTGCCGTGGGATTAGGGAAATATATTGTCGATGGAGGACGGAGTTTACGTTTTTCGCCTAAACATCCATGTAATGTATTGCAGACCAGTACGCTCGATTTGGCGCTTAGCGATACTCAAACGCGTTTTTATGCTCTTGATTTGAAAAGCATGGGAAAAACTTTTTCGATCGATGATAGTTTTAATTTGTTGAAATTATCTATCCGAGATGCAGAAAAAGATAATTCGTTACGAGGGATGGTTTCGACTTTTGATCCGTATGATCAGATAATCCGTGACGGATATTATGAAGGAGGAAGAAAAGTCGTTACCTTTGCAAATATCTTGCAACATGGGGTATTCCCTTTAGCTGAATTATTAAAAATGATGCTGGAGTTCGGGTCTCAGGAGATGGGACGTCCTGTAGAGATAGAATTTGCAGCGAATTTACCTAATCAGGAACACAAACAGGGGATGCTGTATTGGTTGCAGATACGCCCTATCGTAGATACGAAAGAAATGCGAGATGACGAAATCGGAGAGGTGAGGGATGAGGACCTGCTTTTAAAGACCGACTCGGCATTGGGACATGGCATTATGGATAATATATGTCATGTGGTATATGTAAAAAGCGATAATTTCAGGTCTTCGAACAATTCTTTGATAGCAAGAGAAATAGAGAAGATCAACCGTATGTTTACCGAACGGGGTGAAAATTATATATTGGTAGGACCGGGACGTTGGGGATCGAGTGATACGGCTCTCGGAATACCTGTTAAATGGCCTCATATTTCTAATTCGAAGTTGATTGTCGAGACGGCGTTGGCCGGTTATCATATAGAGCCGAGTCAAGGGACTCATTTTTTTCAGAATCTAACCTCTTTCGGGGTGGGATATTTTACCATCAACCCTTCTTCAAAAGGATGTTTGTTCGATGAAGAGTATTTAAACCGCCTGAATGCGGAACAGGAAACCGATTTTCTTCGGGTCGTACGGTTCGAACGTCCGGTGATAGTAAAGATAAACGGGAAAAAGAGCATAGGCATTGTTATAAAACCGGATGCCGGAAATGTAAAAGAAAAGTAAAATAATTTATATAAAACGGGAATGAAATCAAAATTTATGAAATCGATGCAATTGCTGTGGCAAACTTCTCCGGTTACAAATGAAGAAGATGAAGTGCTTCAAGAGAAAGAGAGTGCCCGGCAGGATTGCTCTATTGACCCGGCTTTGGCAAAAGAATATGTCCGGGCTCTTACCGAAGAACAGATACCACAACCGTTATTGGATAAAATGGCTGATCTTATCAACGAGTCTATTCCCGAGTTGGTTCGTCAGTCGATAGATAAAGAAGCTGAGAAACGGAATATATATAATCATTTGTTATCTCCGTTTACCGATTATATACGGTTTATATATGAGAAGATACAAACAGAAGGCTCTTCACAGTGGAAACAAGATGAAATCCGGTTGAAAGAGCAGGTAAAAGAGTTGAATGACTATATACATGAGCTTTCTTCGAAACAAGAGGAGTTTCAAAGTCAGTATTTAAGCGCCGAACGGCAAAAAAGGGCATTAGGCGAGCGGGTTCATGAATTGGAAATGCGCATTGTGACTTTTGAGGCTGACAAAGAGCAAAGCGATATGGAAAAAAGTGCACTGAACAATAAGCTTAAAGTTGCGGCTGTGCAGGAAAAAAATAAGGCGGATGAGTTGGCTGCTTTGCAGGAAGAAAAATCTCGTCTTGAGCAGGAGTTGGCGAAAGTGCAACAAGTAGATTTGTCTCTTCCTGATAAATTGCAGAAAGCTACAGAAAAGGCGGAGAATTTGCAGAAACATCTGGATTCTGTTATTGCGAAACAACAAGATGCCGATAATGCCTTTGTTACTTTGCAGACTGAAAATGCCGGATTGCAGGATGAGCTCGATCAGATGATAGCTGAAAATAAGGAATTGCATGAATCTCTGACGAAAGTATTGCACGCCAAAGATGATGCAGTAAGGCAGGCTGTAGAGCGAGAAGAAATGTTGAAACGTAAAGTTGATTCTCTGTTGCTGGAGAAACAACAACTTTTCGACTTGTCGGTTTCTAAAGAGAATGAAATAGAATCTGCTCGAAATGAACTGCGTATATTAACTGAAGAGTTGGAAAAACAGAAAAATGCCGATAAGATGTTGACAGAAACTCTTGATGCAAAAGCTCGTTTGGAAGCGGCTCTTTCAGAATCGGAAGATCAAGTGCGTTCTTTAAAACAGAATATCGGAAATGAAGAGCGTAGGAGTGGAGAATTGCAGTCTTCTGTGAAATTATTGGAAAGTCGGATTGATCTTTTGGAAAAAGAAAAAAAAGATGTATCGGCATTATTGGAAAAAAAGTCTGCTGAATTGGACGCTCAGCGAAAGCAGACTGAGGAAACAGAGGCAAATCTTCGGGATATGATAGATATTAAACACCAATTGTTGGTTGCTAATGATATGTTGGCCGCGGTGAAAGCGCAACGGCAGGATTTGTTTGCAGAAGTAGAAAAAGAGAAGTCGGAACGAACGGAATTGCAACAGAAATTGTTAATATCTGAAGAGACGCTTCGGCAATTTGAAAACGATCAGCAGATCGACAGAAAAAATATCCGGGCATTGATGGCTGAAATAGATGTTTTGAAAGATGAACTGAAGAAAAACAGTCGGGATAGCCGATTTTTAGATGAACCTGAAGAACTTGATTGGTTAGTTCCTACACGTCCTGATACACCGGAAGAAATAGCTCGTAAAAAAGCGGAAAAGAAACTGCAGGAGAAAGAATTGATGGCAGAGGAAGAAAAGACGGAGGTAAAACCGGATCCGTCACAAATGAGTTTATGGTAATTTAAATATAATAAAAATATGCGCAAGATTGATATTTCTGTATTGAAAGATAATGTTATAGATCTTATCGGAAAACAATGGATGTTGATTACGGCTGGAAATATAGATCATTATAATATGATGACGGCCAGTTGGGGGACAATCGGTTTCTTATGGGGTAAGCCGGTTGCTTGTGTTGTTATACGCCCTCAGAGATATACGCTTGAATTTGTCGAAGAAGAAGAATGTTTTACTCTCTCTTTCTTTAATGAGCAGTATCGGAGTGCCCTTAAATTGTGCGGTACGAAATCGGGAAAGGAAATAGATAAAGCGAAAGCGGCAGGTATAACGCCTTTTGAGCCTTCCCGGGGATGCGTTGCTTTTAAAGAAGCACGATTAATTTTTAAATGTCGGAAGTTATATTGTGATCAATTACGAGAAAATTCTTTTATTGATAAATCTATTTTGGAAACTTGGTATCCTTCCCGAGACCTGCATAAAATATTTATTGGAGAAATAGAAGAGGTCTGGGAAGAATGATCTTAATTCGTTAATTGTTGTGCAGTTGCTGAAGGGTCTTCGTTTTTTTCTTCAATAACCATAGGGAGATTCAGTAAATAGCATAAAATTAGCCAACTAATTCATACACAAAATGT
>NZ_CEVCIF010000027.1:0-50552 GCF_982245605.1 Coprobacter fastidiosus
TAAAAGGGCGGCATGACAAAAAAAAGAAGGCATCCTTTTTAGACACCTTCTTTTTTACTTTTTATTATTTTTTTAGTATCTTGATCAATTCTCTCATTCCTTCGGAAGCTCCTTTTCGAATAAAATGGCTTACTCGTCCCGAAGGATCGTGAACATCATTTGGATCAATCAGGTATATGGGGACGTTTGCTCGGACATAATTCAACAGTCCTGCAGCCGGATATACGTTTAAAGAAGTTCCGATGATAACAAAAATGTCGGCTTCTGACACTAACTCTATTGCCGGTTCTATCATGGGGACTGCTTCTCCGAACCATACGATGTGCGGACGTAGTTGTCCTCCGTCCTCCGCCTTGTCTCCAAGGTGAATTTCACACTGTTCAGGTGTGAGTGTGTAAATTAGTTTTTCATTTCGTACCGAACGGACTTTCATGAGTTCTCCGTGTAAATGTATTACGTGAGAACTGCCTGCACGTTCGTGTAAATTATCAACATTTTGAGTGATAATATGTACTTCATAATCCGATTCCAGTTCTGCTAATTTTTTATGACCTGCATTGGGCTCGGATTTAATGAGGGTTTTTCGTAGTCCGTTATAAAAATCAAGAACTAGTTCTGGATTACGATACCAACCTTCAGGTGTCGCGACATCCTCGACGCGGTGGTTTTCCCAAAGTCCATTACTACTCCGAAATGTTGATAATCCGCTTTCGGCACTCATGCCGGCACCGGTTAATACGATCAGCTTTTTCATTTTAGATCTCTCTTTTTAGCATGATAACGTTTATTTTCTTAAAATATTTGTTCAACAAAATATGTCACCTGAGTGTTATACATTTTACTTTTAAACGATTATGCTGTTTATTAGTTGCAAATTTATGTTTTTTTTTAATAGAAAATAAAAGAACTATACAATAAAAACTCTATCTTCGCCCGGTAATTAAAAACCGGATGGAGATACGGGAGGTTAAGAAAACTTCCGTTAAAAACAACAATTATATATGGATAAATTAAGCTATGCACTGGGGCTGAGTATGGGTAACAATTTTAAAAGCTCAGGTATCCAGACTCTTTCGGTTACGGATTTTGCTAATGGAGTAAAAGCTGTATATGAAGGTGAGAAACCCGAAATGACTTATGACGAAGCAAAACAGGTGATTAATGATTTCTTTACGCAGATGCAGCGAGAAGTTAATGATCGTAACCGAGCAGAAGGAGAGGCATTTTTGGCTGAAAATAAAAAGAAATCCGGAGTGGTGGTTTTACCGAGCGGATTACAGTATGAAGTGTTGACCGAAGGTAAAGGAAAGAAACCTGCTGCAACAGATCGGGTACAATGCCATTATCATGGGACATTGATAAATGGAGAAGTGTTTGATAGTTCTATTGAACGAGGAGAACCTGCGGTTTTTGGTGTAAGTCAGGTAATACCGGGTTGGGTAGAGGCTTTGCAGTTGATGCCGGAAGGCTCTAAATGGAGGCTATTTATACCTTCTGATCTGGCCTATGGAGAGAATGGTGCGGGAGGCAAGATTGCCCCTAATTCTACTTTAATATTTGATGTTGAACTATTAAAAGTATTATAAATAATATCACAAACACAATGAAAAAAACAGTCTTATGTTCAGTCTTGGCTGCAGGTTTAGTAGCTATGGGACTTACTTCTTGTAATAAAAAAAGTGGTGCTGCTTTAGCAGACGGTGTGGACAGTCTCAGTTATGCTTTTGGTGTACTGAATGGTACGGATTTGGCTATGGGATTGAAGCAATATCCTAAAAAAGTGGATATAGATCAGTTTATCAGAGGTATGCAGTCTACCGTAAATTCGGACAGTGCGAAATTTTCTTATGAATTTGGAGCAGCTATCGGTTCGAATATGAAACAACAGATCGAACAGATGGGAAAACAAGGCATCGAGATGAATAAAGAAGAAATCTTGTCAGCATTATTTGCTACATTAAAAGAAGATTCTACTTTAATTTCAAGAGCTCAAGCTGAAGAAGTTTTCCGTAACGGAATGCAAGCTATACAACTAAAAAAACAAAAAGAAGAAGCTGAAAAGTTAGCGAATACTCCTGAAGCAAAAAAGAATAAAGCCGATGGGGAAGCTTTCTTGGCAAAAAAAGCAAAAGAAGCAGGTGTGCAAAAAACAGCTTCAGGTCTATTGTATAAAGTAATTAAAGAAGGTAAGGGTGAAAAACCTGTTGAAAATGATAAAGTAACCGTAAGCTATAAAGGTACTTTGATCGACGGTACTCAATTTGATGCCAGTGAGAAAGTCCCGATGTCTGTAGGACAATTGGTTCCGGGATTTAACGAAGCGCTGATGTTGATGACTCCGGGTTCGAAATATGAAGTGTATATTCCTGCAGATTTGGCTTATGGAACGAATCCTAATCCTCGTATTCCGGTTAATTCTACATTGATTTTCGAAATCGAATTACTGAGCGTTGATAAATAAGCTTTGATAATATAGGGTAAAAAAGAGGACTGAGCGAAATGTTCGGTTCTCTTTTTCTTTTCAGAAAGAAACAAGCTTTAGGATAATATACACAAAATAGAATGAAAACATTGAATTTTTTGTTGGTCGCATTGTTGATAATTTCAGTAGTACCTGTACAAGCAAGGCGAAAGGCTTCCAAAAAACAGCAAAAGGAACAGGTACAGTTACCGGCAAAGGTAGATAGTATCAGTTATGCTTTTGGTATAGATGCCGGGAACGGAATTAAGGCTGCATTTAAAGATATTAAAGAACGAAGTGACCTTGAGTTGAAGCCGGAAATTTTCGTACAGGCGTTCAATAATGTTTTATTGAATGATTCTGCAGTATTTACAAAAGAGGAAGCAGCCGATATTTTGAATAAATTCGGGGCGGAGATGCAGCGTATTGCCCGAGAAAAACAGAAGATTGCAGCAGAAAAGAATCTCGCAGAGGGAAAAGCCTTTTTGGCGGCCAAGGCTTCTGAGGCCGGTGTGCAGAAAACCGAGAGCGGGCTATTGTATGTAGTAGAAAAGCAAGGAACAGGAGAAAAGCCGACTCTGAATGATAGAGTAAAAGTGCATTATACAGGAAAATTGATAAGCGGGAAAAAATTTGATAGCTCTTATGATCGTCAACAGCCGCTCGAATTGTCTGTCGGAGGAGTTATTGCCGGTTGGCAAGAAGGTTTGCAATTGATGCCGGTGGGGTCTAAATATATTTTTTATATTCCGTCTGAGTTGGGATATGGAGAACGTGGAGCAGGAAAAGATATTCCTGCAAATTCGGCGTTGATATTTGAAGTAGAATTGCTTGAGATAATTCATTAGAAGGGAGAAATGTAACACAATGAAAAAATGTAGCTTTCTTTTTGCTGATTTCTTATAATATTTCAAGGTTTATTCAATAATAAACCTTACTTTTGCTGTCAAAATGATTTGCTATAGCTTTTAATATGGAAAAGATAGATAACCTTGACAGGCAGATATTAGAAATTATTATGCGCAATGCGCGTATTCCGTCTAAGGACGTGGCTGCAGAATGCGGAGTGTCACGAGCAGCGATTCATCAACGTATCCAGAGAATGATCGATATGAATGTAATTGTCGGGTCTGGATACCATGTAAACCCTAAAATACTCGGATATCGTACATGTACTTATATCGGAGTAAGATTGGAAAAAGGTTCTATGTATAAAGATGTAGTTCCTGAATTGGAGAAAATTCCCGAAGTTGTGGAATGCCATTTTACGACCGGTCCATATACGATGTTGTGTAAACTTTATGCTCGGGATAATGAGCATCTTATGGAATTATTGAATGGTCGCATTCAGGAGATTCCGGGGGTTACGGCTACTGAAACGTTGATTTCTTTGGAACAAAGTATGAACCGAGAGATTCCTATTCGAAAGAGGAATGACGAATAAGGTATAATATCTTAATACGAAATAGAAGAGTTAAGGAGTATGTTCATAGCATGCTCCTTATCTTTTTGTAATTGATCGGTCAATTCTTTCAATCCGTTCATTTTTTTTTCAGAACGGAGACGGGCTATAAATTGTATTTCGATATACTGCTCATATAGGTTGCCTGAAAAGTCGAATAGATGGGCTTCTATGCATATCTCTCCATCGGAATGCACGGTAGGACGGTTACCGATATTTACCATTCCATTATAGTGATATTTCCTGTTTACTATGATTCTGACGGCATATACTCCGTTTGCCGGGATTATTTTGTGCAGGTTGTTGATGGCTATATTAGCAGTGGGAAAACCTATTTTTCTACCGATTTGGTATCCCGAAATGACATATCCTTGCAGTGCATACGGATGGTTTAATAACAGAGCTGCTTCAGATACATTTCCTTCGTTAATTAATTTACGGATTACGGAAGAACTTACATTTATATGTTTTTCCCCCGGCATATACATTTTTGCCTGTAGAACATCTATTCCCAATATTTTCCCATATTTTGCATAGTCATCGAATCCCTCGCTCCTATTGTGACCGAAACGGTGATCATATCCAATGAAAAGACATTTCAAAGAATAGTTATCTATTAAAAATTCAATAAATTCAAATGCGGACATTTGAGACATTTCAACCGTAAAGTCGAGAACAATACAATAATCCAGTCCGGTTTCAGAAAGATTATTGATTTTTTCCTCGAAAGTATTGATCAGTTGAGGACAGTAATCGCTATGTAATACCTCTCGGGGATGGTTACGAAATGTTATCACAGCTGATGACATGCCCCGGCTTTGAGCTGTAGAAATAATATTGGAGATCAAAGACCGGTGCCCGGAGTGTACTCCATCGAAAAAACCGATTCCGGCAACTATACCGGTTTCGATAATAGTATGGGGTTGTTCTATGATCTGCATTTGTAATTTTATAAACCGAAAATAAATGAAAAATCTTCTCGGGGAGCAACTAAATAGGTTTGAAATCCGAATTTACGGGCAGCATCGATATTCTTTTGCGAGTCGTCGAGAAACAACGTCTCTTGTGGTAATATTCCGGAATCAGCAATGATCTTTTCAAAAATTTTCGGAGAGGGTTTTGTTACACCGAGTTGATATGATAAATATAATTTATCGAAATAATCAGGAATATTTAGCCCTTGTATCCGGAATAATTCGGGAATTCGGCTTTCGAACATAATAGGGTTTGTATTGCTGAGCATAAAAAGCCGATAAGATTTATGCAGTTGACGTAATAATGTCAGTTTTTGTTCCGGTATCCCTACAAGAAAACGGTTGAATGCTTCATCGATTTGTTGGTCTGTGATTGCCTCACCGATATGTTTCCGGACTTCATCCCGAAATTCGGTTGCAGAAATAGTCCCGTCTTCCAAGTCCATGAACATTCCTTTTTGTTCGTATTCTCCCAGATATTCAGTAATATCCGAAAATCCCAGATCTTCGAATGCTTCGATACATTTTTGTTTATCGAGATCCATTAGAACACCGCCTAAGTCAAAGATGATAGTCTTGATATTTTTCATTATACCGGTAAATTTATTGATCAAATGACGCACAAAAATAAACAAACTTTGTCTATGAGGTACGAAACGTTTCTCTATTAACGTTTATTTCCAATATTCGAGAGGATAATGATAGAAGTTTCTCATTTGTCAGCATGTCGGGTATCAATCTTTTTGATAGTCTGAATTTAAGATGTGAATAGGAGAAGGTGTTTCTCAGGATATTTCTGAATGGAAGGTAAAGTTTATCTGATTTTTGGTGGTAATTGGGGTGTGAATGCAGATACTTGATGTAAAAAACAAAAAATAATTTTGGTGATTCGAAAAAAAAAATTACTTTTGCAATCACTTTCGGGAATGCTCCGAATCGGTCCTATAGCTCAGTTGGTTAGAGCATCTGACTCATAATCAGGGGGTCCTTGGTTCAAGCCCAAGTGGGACCACATTTATAGTTTAAATCGTCTGTTAGATTTATATCTAATAGACGATTTTTTTATATATCAGATGTCTGATAGTGAATTGGTAAAAAATATTTTAGATCAATATGTAATTTTGTTTTTAATATTTTATTATTTCATTGATATTTATTTCATTTGCATAAATGAATAGTATATTTCTGACGTTTTTTCTTTTGTAAAGAACTTCTGATAAGAAATTTTTCCTTTTTATCGATTGTATTAATAAAACATGATATGCGCAAGATATTGCTTTTATCTTTGTTATTTATACTCCCCTTTTGTGCTTATGCACAATTTGGGTTGATTTCAAATGCTGTTTCTAAATCAAAACAAAAGAAGATCGCCAAACAAAAAACTTTACTCATACAGCGTTATTTGCAGCTCGATACTGAGAATAAAAAGTATCATGAAAATAAGGATGTCGCTCTTAATAATATCTCGGACGATTTATTTTTGTTGGGGATAATAGATAACGGATGGGATATTTCTTATTATCAGCGAGAGAGAGATGCTTATGATAAATATCAAAAGGTTAGGGAATCAGAGAAAAAAAAGAAGCTTGTTCTGGAGAAGGCCCGTCAGGATAGTTTGAAAAAAGCCCGAATTGCTTTAGGGGAACTTCAACGCAAGGAGCGATTGTTGCGTCAAGATAGTATTAATAAAATAGCGGCACAAAAAGCCGATAATCTTGCTTTGGTAGAAAACCCCTATCTTTATTTGAGCCGGGCAATGGAAGACGTTGCTCCACATAGACAATTTACAGTTTTTTATGGCATCGATCTTGATTTTGCAATGCCTCGTCTGTCTATGTTTTTGCAAGGAGACCTGATGAAACTGACTCCGGTTGATTTTAAAGCTGTTCAATTGGGGGTTATGGAGAAATACGAACCCCGTATTTCAACGGAAAAAGAGTATTTAAATGTGAGGGATTATATAAAAAAAGAGGGTAAGCATAATAATATAACTCGTTGTGAGATTGTCGGTACTGCGGATTTGGCGGTCCGGCTTTATATCCATTTTTGGCCTCAAAAGTTAAAACTCGGAGGCTATAAACAAGGGGAAATTGCACATTATGAATATTTAGGAGACCGTGTTTCTTTATATGGTATATCTCCGAATATATATAAAATCATAATTACTTCAGGTAATGTGAAAATAGATTATTATAAAAATTTCCACATTAAATAAAATAGGAGAGAGTATGAGACAAGTAAGATTTTTGATTTGTTGTGTATTTTTATGGGGGATGTCTTGTTTATTACATGCCCAAATGTTGGTGGTATGTGCACCGGAATATATGGAAGAGATGAAACCTTTTGTAACATGGAAGATACAGAAAGGAATTCCGACGCAAATGGTGTCTATGTCGGAGATCGGAGAAACATATGAGGATTTAGGGGATTATGTGAAAAATTATTATCAGACGCATCATAATCGTTATCTTTTGTTGGTTGGAGACGCAAATCAGGTACCGATCAATTATCTTCCGGGTTATGACGTAACGCCGTTTACACCTTATACCGATGCTGAATACGGATATGTTTCCGGGACATATCCCCCTGAGGTTTTAGTCGGGCGTCTTTCTGCGGAAACGGCAGATGATGTCAAAGTCCAAGTCGAGAAGATTATCTTTTATGAGAAGAATGTGGATGAGAACGCATCCTGGCTTTCGCAATGTGTAGGTATTGCAGATCCTTCAGCTACGGATAAAGGGGACAATGACGAGACGGATATTCAGCATATCCGTCAAGTGAATTCGATTTTGGAGCAATATGGTTATACGGCGCATGAGACAAGTACGAAAAAAGAGCTGACGGATTTGTTGAATGCAGGTTGCGGAATTGTGAATTATGCGGGACATGGCTTTATGTCGGGGTGGGCTACTTCGGACTTTTCGGTTTCGGATGTAGCGGCATTGTCTAATGAAGGAAAATTTCCTGTAATTATTTCGACCGGATGTGATAATGGAAAATTCGCTACCGGGACTTGTTTTTCCGAATCGTTTTTGCGGGCTCGTAATAGTGCTGGAGATCCGATAGGGGCGGTTGGAATGTTGGGATTTTCAGCTCAGGTTACTTGGAATCCACCGATGTTGGGACAAGATGAAATGGTCAGAATCATGACTTCTCCGGATATTCCCGATTCCCGGAAAACTTTTGGCGAAGTTGCGAATGAAGCATATCGGAAAGTGATTGAAAAATATAGAGGCAGTGGAGAAGATGCTGCAAAAGAGTGGATATTGTTCGGAGATCCGAGTATGGTGTTGCGCACCCGTACTCCCGGGAAAATGGTTGTTTCTCATATAGAGGCGGCAGATAATGGAATTACGTCTTTATCTGTCAGTTGTGATAAAGATGGTGCTGTCGTAGCTTTGTCAGAAGGGAATAATTTATTGGCTGTGCAGACTGTTGAAAAGGGGAAAGCCATGCTTGATTTTCCGGCGGTAACCGGAGATAAGATATTGACTGTTACGGTGACCGCTTTTGATAAGGTTACTTATATGGGTCAAGTTGTTATCGGAGATGGTTCTGGTTTAGAAGTTGCTGATAGTGATGCTTCTGTGACGATCTATCCAAATCCTTCACGGGGAGAAATTCGTATAGACGGATTATCTGCTTCTTCAGCTTTTATTTCAATATATTCTTTAGACGGAAGCCTTATAAGAAAAGCCGAAGTCGATCCAAATACTTCTATTCCTTTGAATGTAGAGCCGGGTACTTATTTTTTACATTTGCAAAGTGACGGAAGATATATTGTCCGTCGTATTTTAGTAACGGAATGAAAATGATGTAGCTATTGTTTGACTATAAGAAATTCAAGAGCCTGCCTAAACTTTCTAATAAGATTTAGGCAGGCTCTTGAATTTTTGATTATTATATGCTTAATTGATCTAAAGTGAATATTTTTATTTTTTGAAACAGGGAAGTATCAGTAACCCACTTAATTTCTTTTTCCGGGGAAAAAAATTCTCTATTATGTTTTTTCTAATTGATACGTTAAGTCTATTTTACGAAATTATTAATTATGTGCGTCTATCTTTGTTTTTGTAATCGTGTAAAAGGTGTCTGCATATAAAGCACATTACAGTAACTGTATATCAAAAACAAAAATAGTTGTACATGAAAACAAAAATGTTGTTCGCTGCTGCACTTGCCGGTGCGGTCTTTTTTTCTTGTAAAGAGCAAAAAGCTCCCGTAGAAGAGCTTTATAGCCGAGTTGACCCGTATATAGGTGCGGGAGGTCATGGGCATGTATTTGTCGGAGCTAGTGTTCCGTTCGGTGCAGTACAGGCCGGTCCTAATAATATTCATAAAGGTTGGGACTGGTGTTCTGGATACCACTATTCTGACAGCATTATTATCGGATTTTCTCAAACTCATCTGAATGGAACAGGCTGCTCCGATATGGGGGATATACAGTTGATGCCTTATCCGGGAGATGTGAAGATAGATCGGGGAGAGCAAGATAATATCGAGGGAGCTTATGCTTCTACTTACAGTCATAGCAATGAAAAAGTAGAGCCGGCTTATTATTCGTTATTGATGGATAATGGCGTAAAGGCTGAATTGACGGCTACCGCGCATGCCGCAATGCATCGTTATACTTTCCCTATCGACCAAAAGGCAAATATTATGATTAATTTGGTAGAAGGTAATGGAGATCGGGCAGATTCTACTTATATAAAGCTGGTAGATCGTAATACGATAGAAGGATATCGTTTTTCTAAAGGATGGAGTCCCAGACATAAAATCTTTTTTGCAATTAAAAGTAATGTCCCTGTAGATCAGTTAGCAGTTTTTGATAATGATCAACCGGTTGAGGAAGAAGAAGGATATGGGTTGATTAAAGGTGTCGCTCGTTTTGAAAAAGCACCATCAAATGTTGTTTGGAAAATCGGGATTTCATCGGTAAGTTGTGCAAATGCTATGGAAAATCTGGATGCAGAGATGCCGTCTTTCGATTTTGATAGTGTTGTTATTGCCGGTAAAAAACTGTGGGAACAAGAACTTTCACGAATTGCGATTAAAACGTCGAACGAAAGATATAAGAAAATTTTCTATACCTCCCTTTATCATACGGCTATTGCTCCTACGAGATACAGTGATGTAAACGGAGATTTTCGGGGACATGATGATAAAATATACAGAAATGTGCCTTATACCAATTATTCGACACTTTCTTTATGGGACACTTATCGTGCGTTGAATCCGTTGTTTACGATTATTCATCCGCAAATGATTCCGGATATTGTAAATTCGATGTTGGGTATTTACGATCAGCAAGGACGTCTTCCTATTTGGCCGTTGGCAGGAGGAGAGACGAATTGTATGCCGGGTTACAGCGCTATTCCGGTTATTGCAGATGTCTATTTAAAAGGGTTCGATGGCTTTGATCCCGAACGGGCTTTTGATGCATGTGTCAAATCAGCTACTAATCCGAATCAAAAGGGTATTTCTTTCTTGATGAATCGTCGTTATATCCCTTGTGATTCTGTTCATGAAGCCCCCTCTTTTGCCATGGAATATGCTGTCGGTGACTGGGGTATTGCTCAAATGGCAAAACGTATGGGAAAACAATCTGATTATCGTGTTTTTGCCGAACGGGCTAACTATTTTGAAAATTATTTTGATAGTTCTATCGGGTTTATTCGTCCCAAAATGGCTGACGGAAGTTGGCGGACTCCTTATGATCCGTTCATTAATGTTCATGGACGGGGAGATTTCTGTGAAGGAAACGGTTGGCAATATACTTTCTTTGTCCCTCAAAATCCGGAAGGGTTGATCTTGTTGTTTGGCGGAGATGAAGGCTTTACAAAAAAATTAGATGAATTTTATGTCGCAGAGGGAGATCTCGGAGAGTATGCCGCTCCTGATATTTCGGGATTGATCGGACAGTATGCGCATGGAAATGAGCCGAGTCATCATGTCGCTTACCTTTATGCGTTTGCTGGACAACAGTGGAAAACTGCTGAAAAGGTACGCTATATTATGGATCATTTCTATACAGATCAGCCGGACGGAATTATTGGAAATGAGGACTGCGGTCAAATGTCAGCTTGGTATATACTCTCTTCTATGGGTTTTTATCAAGTGAATCCGTGTAACGGTGTGTTTGTATTCGGAAGTCCTTTGTTTGACGAGGTGTCGATCACGCTGCCTGAAGATAAAACATTTATTGTAGAAGCGATAAATAACGGTCCGGAAAATATTTATATACAAAAAGTCGAATTGAATGGAAAACCTTATTCTCGTAGCTATATCCTTTATCAGGATATTATGAAAGGTGGAAAACTGACTTTTTATATGGGAGATAAGCCGAATTATGATTTTGGAACAGCAAAAGAAGATCGACCTGTTTCTTTAATTTTCGATAAAGAGTAGAAATCCGGTTAATATTAGGAATATAGAACAAAGGCTGTCGCAAAATAGAAATCTGCGGCAGCCTTTGTTCTATATTTTAATCGAAAAATGTAGGTTATCGATTTGTTAATCGATTATTAAGTGCCAGTTATAAGAGTGGTTAATATTCTGCATTTACCTTTGTCTTGTAATCGTTTTAATTTATATATCATGAAAAGAATTTCATTGTTGCTATTTGTCCTTTTGGGGTTTTCTATTTTGGTTGAGGCTCAGAAGACGATTTGTAATCCGCTCGATCTGAGTTATGGTTGCGGAGGTAAAGATGCCAATAAGCCTTATAGAGAGTGTGCCGACCCGGTTATTGTGACGTTTAAGGGGAAGTATTATTTGTTTACGACTCAAGATCGGGGAGGGTATCGTATGTCGGACGATCTTATTCACTGGAAAGATATGGAGTTCAGCGATAATGTCCGTAAAGATGCGATTGCTGACGGAACGCACTATGTTGCGCCCGCTGTGGCTGCTGATAGTAATTATGTGTATTTTTTCGATTTCAACGGAAAACGAAGTCCGGGATTGATAATCCGATCTTCAGACCCTTCTACCGGGAAATGGGAACCTTTCGGGAAAATCCGTATGTCGGCAGATCCTCATTTTTGGATAGAGAACGGGAAAATATATGTATATAACGGTTTAGGAGGCCCGGGAGAATGTTTTGAATATGATATGCAGAAAAAGGAGGTTATCCCTCAATCGCAAAGTATATTGCGTCCTCGTATAACAAATATGGATACATGCGCCGGGTATCATTTCGGACAACATGAATTGGCTCGGGAGTTGGAGGCCGGGAAGTTGAAATATAATTTCAAACGGCAGCCCTGTCCTGAAGGCAGTTGGATGGTAAAACATGATGGGAAATATTACCTCCAATATGCAACACCCGGGACAGCATCCCAATGGTATTGTGATTTTGTGTTGGTAGGAGATAACCCGAAAGGACCTTTTGTAGAACAGCCTTATAATCCTATCTCGTTGAATGTCGGGGGATTTATGGGAAGTGCCGGGCATAGTTGTGTCTTTCAGGATAAATATGAAAACTGGTGGCAGGTTTCTACGATGTGGGTAGGTAAATATACCGGATTCGAACGTCGGGTCGGCTTATTTCCTGTGAAGTTTGATAAAGAAGGGCGAATGAAAGTATATACTCGCTTCGGAGAATATCCCTCATATATCCCGCAAAAGAAGTTCGATCCTGATAAAATCAATTGGACAGGTTGGAATCTTTTGTCCAAAGATAAGGAATGTACTGCTTCCTCGTTTGAAAAGGGAAAAGAACCTTCCAAAGCTGCCGATGAGGACATTCGTACATGGTGGGCTGCTCGGTATAAGAAACCGAATGAATGGTTATGTATGAATTTGGGAGGAGTAAAGACCGTGCGGGCGATACAGGTCAATTTTACCGAAATAGAGATCGATAAAAATTTAAAAGATGCCGATGATTATAATTTATATAAGTTATATGTATCGAAAGATGGGAAAAATTGGACATTGTTGATCGATAAGAGTAAAGAAAAAGCTTATACGCATGATTATATAGAATTGGAAAAACCGGTAAAAGTCGCGTATATCAAAATAGAAAGTATTTATAGTGCTAAAAACGGAAAGTTTGCCTTGTCTGATTTACGGGTTTTTGGAGAGGGCAACGGAAAGTTACCGAAGCGGCCGGGAAATGTTTCTGTGTTACGGGATGGAAAGGATGATCGTTATGCTACTGTAAAATGGAATAAATCTCAGAATGCTGAAGGATATATCGTACAATTCGGATATCGTAAGGATTTCTTGAATCAGACGATTCGGGTGAAAGATAAAGACAAGACGTCTTTAGATATTCATATTCTCATACCCGGACAAAAGTACTATTATCGGGTGGATGCATATAATGAAAACGGAGTGGTTGAGGGACGGAATATTGTGGCGGATTGATATGGAAAACTTGTTCGTTTTTTTCGATAAAAAATGCCTGTGCGAAATGTAAATAGATTTTAAAGGAGATTCTGAAAGTCCGATTTAAAGAGATAAACACCGTGTCTGTTTAGGCTCGGCGTTTGTCTCTTTATCAACTATGTTGTGACTTTTCTATAAATGAGCATTCGGATTATAGTTCATTTCTTGGGTTGCCTCTTTGACCTCTTCAGTTGTTGTCTTTTCGTTATCTGCTTTATCTATAGCCATTCCGGCATATTTTTCACTGGGAGCAATGCATTTGTTGATATATTCTGCACCACTGCCTTTCAACTTATCTCTGAATGTTTTTGCCGGACAAATATTGAGGCTCTCATCATAGCCGACTAATGCGATCTTTTTTGATTTGAGATCTGATTTTTTTAATAAGATGACAGCGTTCTTCCATTCGTCAGACAACTCTCCGGCTTGCCAGTTGGGAGATACGAAAACAAGGGTATCATAATTTTTTAGTTTTTCCTTTGTCATCGATATAAGAGGGAAAGTGTCGGACTGTTTGACATCCCATTTTTCAGAAGCCTCTTTAATCGTATTTCCTCTTTTTTCGATATGTGAGTCATAAAATATTGCAGTTTTTCCCATAAACTATATTTGTTTTTTGATTTATCGTTTATGTCAAAACAACTCATCGGTACAAAAGGTTTTTCTCTGTCGGGTTTCCGTAGCAATATTTATAGAAAATAGTATTTAATTTTCTGCCGACAACTGTTCTGTTAAGAATGTTTTAACTTCTTCTATCTCTATGTCTTTCGATATTATGCGTCTTTCGGAGTCCAGAATGTAGAAAGACGGGGAGAGCGGAGTGTCATAAAAATTATCATATCGGGATATATCCCTATCAGGATCCCATAGATTTGTCCAGTCTTGTAGTTTATGTTTCTGTATGAAAGAGCGCCATAAATTTATATCATCAGAGATATTGAATGCAACAATACTCAGTTCTTTCGGTGTATATTTTTTGTAAAGTTTATGCAGAGAAGGGATTGCTTCTTTGCAGTGAGTGCAGTCGGGATCATAGAAACAGATAATCATATATTTCCCGGAGAGATCTTTTAAATTTAATGTATCGCCTTGTGGTGTTAAGGCTGTGAAAAGAACGGCTTTTTCTCCGATCAGGCAGTGTTTTTTTAATTTTACGGTATATTTTAACCGTTCTATCCATCCCGGATCTTCATTTCCGAACGGTTGTTTTAAATAATACCGCTCTGCCAGTTTTACCCAAACGTTTTCCATCCACGGTATTTGACTGTCGATTGCCCGGTAGAATAAAAAATCCAGAGTCCATTGCTTTGCTTTATCGGATGAGCAGTTGTCTATCAACCGACAGCTTACATTGAATATTGTGTCAGGTTGTTGATAAATAACCGAATCCATGAAATATGCAAGCCGGTGAGAAAAGTCCGGAATATTGAAATCTTTATGATTCAAAAAATCTATGAATGTTTTTATATTATCTTGAGACACTGAGTATTTGTCAGAGGTTTTATTCTTTCCATTTGCTTTCGGAACAAGTAAGGAAAAAAATAAACAGATAAAAAATCCGACATAAGAAATCTTTTTCATATCCTGTTAATCTTTTATGGACTGATATATGACCGATTGTATGCGAGGACGAATATTCAGGGACATTAGAGCCGTATTCCAACGATGAGCATAGACCCGATTGCTTAAAAATATAAAAATCAAATCATTTTCCGGATCAACCCAAAATGCTGTTCCCGTATAACCTGTATGTCCATAAACACATTCCGGAGCTTCTTCGCAGGTCGGGCTTTTTTTCGTGTTTTGCATATCCGGCTTGTCGAAGCCCAATCCTCTTCGGCTATTGGGACTTTTGGTTTGAGTAAAAAGTTTAACCGAATTTTCAGTTAAGATACGTTTGCCGCCGTAAACTCCTTTGTTGAGCATCATTTGCAGTATTTTTGCCATATCGGTCGAATTGGAAAACAATCCCGCATTTCCACTTACACCTCCAAGAAAACAAGCCAGTTCGTCATGAGGATATCCGATCATAATCTGTTTTCGTAAAAACTCATCGTTTTCGGTGGGTGCGATTTCTGATCTGTTTATTTTCAATAATGGTCGGAAAGTGGTTCTGTTGGCTCCTAAAGGTGCAAAAAAGTTTGTCATCAAATATTTATCAATACTTTCTCCTGTAATGTTTTCCACCGCTTTCTGAAGCAGGACGAAATTGAGATCGCTATATCGGTATTTCTTATTTTCGAACGGTTTTATTTGGTAGATAGCATTTAGAATAGTATCCTTTAATGCCGGAGATGCAAATAAATTTTCAGCGATAGGGATAGTAAAATCTTTTTCTTTGACCGAAGAGAATAAGTCCGGACGAAGTTTGCTGTCTTTATGGGCGAATAATTTTTTCTCAACCTGAATCCGGTAATTGATGTCTCGGCTACCTTTATATAGGGGGGCTTTACCCGGAAGAGTATCTGTCAGCAGCTTTGCGATAGGAATACCCGAAGGTAATCCGGTTTCGTGGAACAGGACTTTGCGAATTGTAATGTTCGGAGAGAATGTTTTCCGGATTTCCGGAATATAACGGCTGATTCCGCTGTTGATGTTGATTTGGTTTTTATCGTTTAACAACATGATTGCCGGGACTGTTGCGATTGCTTTGGTTATCGATGCGACATCATAAACATCTTCGGACCTTACCGGATGGGTATGGGCGTAGTCGAAATAACCGAAAGTACAGTCATAAACGATCTTCCCTTTTCTGGCAACCAGAATTTGGCATCCGGGAAAAGCCTTTTGTTGAATACCTTCTTTTATTATGGTATCGATTTTTTGTAAGATACGGCTGTCCATTCCGGCTTCTTCAGGAGTGGCATATCCTAAGCGGGTTATCGGAGTTTTCAAGCCTTCTCCCATAGCATATAAACCCTGTATGTTAACCGGCAATTTACCTTTTGCTTCTATACCTCCGAATAATAGTTCGGCTGCATATTCTTGAGCTAACGGAGTGCTTTCGTAAGCCATTATTACGGCTTCTGCATCGGGTAATATGTCTTTATATGCATTTAAAGCATAAGGAGATACGAAAAAGACAAGGATCGGGCGTTTCCCTTTGCAAGCTCGTTTTACGAGTTCGATATTTTCCTTTTTTTCAGAATATATACCGATGATTATCGTATTATATTTTGATAGTTGCTGAATTGTTTCGTTGGTTAATGCCGGTTTCATACCTGCATATAGTAGTGAAGGGGTGACCTCTGCATAATTTTGAAGCATGTTTTGGAAAGAGGTTTTAGCTTTCACACCTACCGAGACAGCTCCGAATGTCCGTTTTTCGAGATCTGAAAAAGGGATCGTATTATTCTTATTTTCTAATAGAGTCACTGAACGGGCGAAGAGCTGGCGAGTGATTCGTTCGGCATTAGGATTGTTAAGCTCTTCGATAAGGTTTTCCGTTTTGATCGGTCGGTATTGGTTCAATCTGAGTATATATTTGTAACGCAATACTTTAAGACATTTCTCCTCAATTATCTGGTGAGATATTTCATTATTTTCCAACGCTTTTTCTAACCGTTCGATTTGAGTTCCCGGAATAATCGGTTTTAACAATATGTCATTTCCGGCTAACAATGCGGTAAGAGCTTGATCGGGATAAGACGATGCTCCTTTCATTTCTAAAGCGTCAGTAAAAGTCAATCCCCGGAATCTGAGTTTTTGTTGTAATAAGGTATCGACGATAACCGGAGAAAGAGAGGCCGGTAACTCTGTCGTACTGTCTAATGCCGGAATAAGCAGATGTCCGGTCATCATTCCGGATAATCCGGCATCGATATAATGTTTAAAAGGCAATAGTTCGTTTTTTTCAAGATGTATTTTGCTGTGATTGACGACCGGAAGTGTGTGGTGAGAATCTTCGGACGTATCGCCGTGCCCGGGAAAATGTTTTCCGACAGCCATGATCCCTTCGCTTTCGAGACCTTTGGCGTATGCGATTGCTTTACGGGCTACCTGTTCCGGATTTTCACCGAATGATCGCCTTCCGATTACCGGATTCTGCGGATTGGTATTGACATCGAGTACCGGAGCGAAATTTACTTGTATTCCCATTCTGCGACATTGACGTCCCATTTCTTTGCCGTAAGCATAAATAAGGCTGTCGTTGCGGATTGCCCCCAATGTCATATTGATCGGGAATTTTGTCGTATTCTTTAACCGCATGGCAAGTCCCCACTCACCGTCCATCGTGATCATGAGCGGAATTTTTGCCAGAGATTGGGCGTAATTGGTTAATTCCGCTTGTTTTTGTACATCCCCGCTTGTAAATAACAGACCTCCGACCTTGTATTCTTCAACATATTTGCGTATCAGTTCTTTGTTCTTTGCAGATGTGTTGACATCGACTGCCAACACAAAAAGTTGCCCGATACGTTCTTTTACGCTCATTGAGTCGAAAACCGAATCTACCCAATGCTCCATTCTTTGGGAATCTGCTTTTTTATAAAGATCAGGTTCCCGTTTTGCTTGTACGGGAAGTATAAAAAACAATATAAAAAGAATTGGCAATATTCGGTCTTTCATTGATTTGTTTTTTTATTTTTCTTGAATGAGCCTGTTGTCTAACGAGGCTTTCAGTTTTTCTCCTTTAGCCGTTTTGTCTGCTATATATTGCAACATGACGTCTCTCAACCGCAAATCCAAATCGGTGCGTGACACTGAATTTTTAAACGGGATCAGTTCATCGTTGCCATTGGCTATGTAATCGATTGTAGCTATTGTATATAATCGGGAATCATCGATTTTTTCTCCGTTGATTTTTAGTCCGTATGCTTTCCCGTCTTTCCCGATTTTTACTTCTACCTGTTTGCTTACTCCTTCACCTCCGCGACGGGCTATGATATCAAAAAGATCTTTTACATCTTTTCCTTTCAGAGTAATTACGGAAATGCTGTTTTCGAACGGGAAAATACTGAATATATTTCCGACCGTAATATCTCCTTCAGGTAAAGATGTGCGTATTCCGCCTATATTCATGACTCCGAAATCACATTTCTTTCCGGTATTTTTTTCTGCAGTTTCCACTAACAAATCGGAAGTGAAATTCGACAGACAGCTCTGAGGACGTTCTACGTCCATTGCTATTTCCGATTGTCCGATTACACGGGATGTGATACTGTCGACTTTTGTTTTGTAAATATTTATAATTTCGGCAACTGACGCATCGGGGGAAGCATCGAGCCTTTCTGTTACGGGAATGGTATATCCTTTGCTTTCTATGACTGTATAATGAGTCGCAGTACAAGCTGTGATAGTGTATAAAACGACTCCGACGATAATATATTTCAATGTATTCATAAATTCTTTTTATTCTTTTTCAACGGTTAACTCTATGATTCCGACGTTCAGACCGCTTTTGCCGGTTTGCCCGATAATAACATCTTTTCCTAATTTATTTTTTACTTTTTTGGCCACAGGCAATAAAGTATGCGTATGTCCGCCGATAATAACATCTATATTTTCGCTTTGTTCTGCTAATTTGATGTCATCAGGCACGTTTCCCGGCTCTTCAAAACCTATATGTGACAAGATGACAATGACGTTTACCCCTTTTTCTTTTAATTGTGCCGCTACTTTATTGGCTGTCTCGATAGGATCATGGAAGATGATGCCTTTAAAGTTTTTGGCTTCGATAAGACTTTCTGGATTTACCCCTAACCCTATAAAACCGACCGTAATGCCATCTATTTCTTTGATGACGTATGGTTTTATTTGAGAAGCCAGAGCCGTTTTGCTGACGTCGTAATTTGCATTTATAATATCGAATTTTGCAAGAGAATACATTTGTGCGAGGGCTTCTACTCCGTTGTCGAATTCGTGATTTCCTATCGTCCCTATTTCATAGCCTAAAGCGTTCATCAGTTCTATCTCGGGTTTCCCTTTGAAAAAATTAAAATAAGGGGTACCTTGGACGCAATCTCCGGCATCGACTAAAAAAACGTTTTTTTCGACATTACGAACACTATCTATAAGAGCCTTTCTTCTTAAAATTCCTCCCATGTCCGGGTCTTTAGAAGCTGATTTTGATGTCGGCTCTATCTGACTATGAGTGTCATTTGTGTGTATAAATACAATTTTTTTAGTTTCCGCCTGTAATGTCAACGTGATGAAGCTCAAAAAAAAGAAAGCGGATAGAATTTTTGTTCGCATGATTTTATTGTTCCTTTTGTTTTATTCTGATGACTTTCATTGCGAAAATAACAAACTTTATCGGGGCTGTGAAACCCAATACCGTTATTAACGTTTATTTGTTGTTAAGGAAGTTTGCTTGTTCGGTATTTCCGTTTGCAAAAAAAATCCCTTTGATTTGGTTATCTGGCAAATAAATTGTTACTTTGCACCGCTTTTCGTAATCTCTGGCAGGAGAAGAGTACCCTGTTACATTACGTTTCAATACAAACATTTTAAATAGCTATTAAAAATGGATCTGATTAAAGTTGCAGAAGAGGCGTTTGCTACCGGAAAACAACACCCGAAATTCAAGAGCGGGGATACGATTACCGTAGCATACCGTATCAAAGAAGGTAACAAAGAACGTATACAGTTGTATCGTGGCGTTGTTATCCGTATCTCAGGACACGGTGATAAAAAGCGTTTTACAGTTCGCAAAATGTCTGAGAATGTGGGAGTGGAAAGAATTTTCCCGATCGAATCTCCGTTTATCGACAGTATTACTGTAAATAAAATCGGTAAAGTGCGTCGTGCTAAATTGTATTATTTGCGTGCGCTTACCGGAAAGAAAGCCAGAATCAAAGAAAAGAGAGTGTAATTATTCTCAAGAAAGGCTATATAAAAACCGCTTCGGAAATACGAGGCGGTTTTTATTTTGTATTAGTCGTGGTTTGAGCAAAATTGAGGATTTTTGAGTAATTCAAAATTTTCATAAAATCATTTTTGTCCCGTTTTTAGATAAAATTTTAAGCAGGAATAATAACATATAACAATTTTCTGTGTATAAAAATATTTTCGTTTTTCGTACCTTTGTGTCGCATTCAGAAAACAGGTTATAATTATAAAACAGATACACAATGAAAAAGAAGGCGTTTCTTATGATTTTGGATGGCTGGGGTATCGGCGATCATGCGAAAGATGATGTTATTTTCAATACTCCGACACCTTATTGGGACTATTTATTGGCGACTTATCCTAATTCCCAATTGCAGGCTTCCGGTGAAAATGTAGGTTTGCCCGATGGACAAATGGGAAATTCGGAAGTCGGTCATCTTAATATCGGCGCGGGACGTGTCGTATATCAAGATTTGGTAAAGATCAATAGAGCTTGTGCAGATAATAGTATTTTGAAAAATCCTGAAATTATTTCTGCTTTTTCATATGCAAAAGAAAAAGGGAAGAATATTCATTTTATGGGATTGACTTCTGATGGAGGAGTACATAGTTCTCTCGATCATCTTTTTAAACTTTGTGATATAGCCAAAGAATATAATCTCGAGAATGTATTTATCCATTGTTTTATGGATGGCAGGGATACCGATCCGAAAAGCGGTGAAGGCTTTATAAAACAACTTTATGCTCATTGTGAAAAGAGTGCCGGAAAAATAGCGTCTATTATCGGACGTTATTATGCTATGGACCGGGATAAACGCTGGGAACGTGTTAAAGAGGCTTATGACTTATTGGTAAACGGAGTAGGTAAAAAGGCCGATTGTATGGTGAAAGCTATGCAAGAATCTTATGATGAGGGAGTAACCGATGAGTTTGTTAAGCCGATTGTCAATGCGAATTTTGACGGGACGATCAAAGAGGGAGATGTGGTTATATTTTTCAATTATCGGAATGACCGGGCAAAAGAGTTGACCGTTGTTCTTACTCAACAGGATATGCCGGAATTCGGGATGCATACGATTCCTAATCTGCAATACTATTGTATGACTCCGTATGACGCATCTTTCAAGGGTGTACATATCTTGTTCGATAAAGAAAATGTGGTAAATACATTAGGCGAATTTTTAGCTTCGAAGGGACTGAAGCAGCTTCATATTGCCGAAACGGAAAAATATGCACATGTAACATTCTTCTTTAACGGAGGGCGTGAAACTCCGTTCGATAACGAGGACCGCATTTTAGTACCTTCGCCGAAAGTTGCTACTTACGATTTAAAACCGGAGATGAGTGTTTACGAAGTAAAAGATAAACTCGTAGCAGCAATAAATGAAGATAAGTATGATTTTATCGTCGTGAATTATGCAAATGGCGATATGGTAGGACATACCGGAGTATATGAAGCTATCGAGAAAGCTGTCGTTGCTGTAGATGCTTGTGTAAAAGACGCTATCGAAGCAGCTAAGGCAAACGGATATGAAGCTATTATTATTGCTGATCATGGAAATGCAGACCATGCTTTGAATAGTGATGGCACGCCGAATACGGCACATTCCTTGAATCCTGTTCCGTTTGTATATGTGACGGAAAACAAGTCTGCGAAAGTGGAAAACGGAATTTTGGCAGATGTAGCTCCTTCGATTTGTCATATTTTGGGAATTGTTCCTCCTGCCGAAATGACGGGTAAGTGCTTGATTAACGATTAAAAAATTTGAAGGTTCGTAATTTTATATGCAATGGATAATAGGAATGTCCCTGTTATCCATTGTCTTTTAGTAAGAAAAATTTATGTTGCAGATACAAGATACGTTGGTTAGTTTTGATGTAGTCGAGAAAGAATTTATCTGCGATCTGGAAGCTTGCCGGGGTGCTTGTTGCATTGAGGGTGATGCCGGAGCTCCGATCGATGAAGAAGAGCGGAGAAAATTAAAAGAAGTATTACCGGTGGTATGGAATGACTTGACTCCTGCTGCTCATCGGGTAATAGAAGAACAAGGAGTTGCTTATATCGACGAAGAAGGAGATTTGGTTACCTCTATTGTCAATGGGAAAGACTGTGTATTTACCTGTTATGAGCCGGGAGGCATGTGCCATTGTGCCATAGAAAAGGCTTATCGGGAAGGGAAGACCGATTTTTATAAACCGATATCTTGCCACCTTTATCCTATACGTCTGACGGCTTATGATACTTTTACGGCAGTGAATTATAGCCGATGGAAAATTTGCAAGGCTGCTGAAGTTTTAGGTAGAAAAGAGGGGGTGAAAGTATATCAGTTTCTTCGAGAACCTTTAATTCGCAGATTCGGTCAGGAATGGTATGATGAGTTGTGCCTGACTGTTGCCGAATATGAAAGGCAGAAAAAGGGAAAGTGATATTTTGATTTTTTATGAAATAACCTCATGTAGTTTTGAGCAGAAAGTGGCATGAGGGATTTTTATTTTTATAATCTTGTATTTATCTTATGAATTAAATATTTTCCAATGGAAATTTGTTTTATTGAAAAATATATCTATCTTTGCAATATTGTTTTCTTTTAGAAAATATTTTTACAGGAAATAAATAGGGATAATATGAAATATTTAATTGTAGGAGGAGTCGCCGGTGGAGCGACAGCAGCGGCTCGGCTTAGACGGAATGATGAACAGGCTGAGATTATATTGTTTGAAAAAGGTAAGTATATATCTTATGCCAATTGCGGATTGCCTTACTATATCGGTGGCATAATACAGGATAGAGAAAAATTATTTGTGCAGACCCCTGAAATATTCGGGAAACGGTTTAATTTGGATGTCAGGACAGAATCGGAGGTCATTTCTGTAGATCTCGGTCAGAAGAGAGTACTGGTGCGTAACGGTAAAGGAGAAGAGTATGCCGAATCTTACGATAAGCTGCTTTTGTCTCCGGGAGCAATACCCGTACGTCCTCCTCTTCCAGGAATCGATTCGGAGGGTATATTCACTTTGCGTAATGTCGATGATACCGATGACATTAAGAAATTTCTCCAGACTCGAGACGTGAAAAAGGCGGTTGTTGTCGGTGGCGGATTTATCGGGTTGGAAATGGCGGAGAATCTTTGGCATAATAATATACGTGTTTCTGTCATCGAAATGGCAGATCAGGTAATGACTCCGGTCGATTATTCGACTGCGGCTATAATACACGAACATTTGCGTCAAAAAGGTGTGGATTTGTTGTTGAATGAGAGTGTAATCTCTTTTGAACGAACTGCTTCCGGATTAAAAGTGAATTTTAAAAGCGGGCGGGTCATAGATACCGATATGGTAATTCTGTCTATCGGAGTTCGTCCGAATAATTCGTTGGCTGTTAGTGCCGGGTTAAAAATCGGGGAACGAGGAGGAATTGTCGTTGATAAATTTCTCCGGACTTCGGACGAGAGTGTGTATGCCGTAGGGGATGTTATCGAGTATCCGCATCCGTTGACCGGAAAGCCTTGGATGAATTTTTTAGCAGTTCCTGCAAATCGTCAGGGGCGTATTGCTGCTGATAATATGAGTAAAGGAAATGTCGTCATGTATGAAGGCGCTGTCGGGACTGCAATTGCGAAAGTCTTTGATATGACGGTAGCAACTACCGGCTTGCCGGCTAAGCGCTTAGCTCAGGAAAGCATTGATTATTGCTCTTCTATTACCCATTCGGGGTCTAATGCCGGTTATTATCCCGGAGCAGCACCTATGTCGATAAAAATTACTTTCGACCGACTGACCGGAAAGTTATATGGAGCTCAGATTGTAGGATATCAAGGTGTAGATAAGCGGATAGATCAATTTGCTCAGGTAATTAAGCATAATGGAACGGTGTATGATTTAATGACGCTGGAGCATGCTTATGCCCCGCCTTTTTCTTCAGCGAAAGATCCTGTAGCTATTGCCGGATATGTTGCCGGAAATATTTTGGAGAAAAAAATGAATCCGTTTTATTGGAGAGAGTTGAAGACTCTTGACCGAAATAAAGTAACGTTGCTCGACGTCCGTACAGCAGATGAGTTTGCATTGTGTCCTATTGAAGGGGCTAAAAATATACCGTTGGACGAATTGAGAGAACATTTGGATGAAATTCCTCGGAATAAGCCTGTATATGTATATTGTGCTGTCGGCTTAAGAGGGTATTTGGCTTCTTGTATTTTGAAAGGAAACGGATTTCAAGAGGTGAAAAATCTTTCGGGCGGATATAAAACTTATAGCGCAGTAATGCATTCTCTCTCTCCTGAAATTCCGCAGTGTGAACCGGATGCGGTTATTCAGGATATCGATAATCAGAAAGCGCAAAAGCCGGTTGGCGTCTTAACTGTGGATGCGTGCGGATTGCAATGTCCGGGGCCTATACTCAAACTGAAGAAAAGTATCGATGAGATAGCGCCGGGAGAACGTGTAGAGTTGATTTCCTCTGATCCGGGTTTCTTAAGAGACAGTGCTGCGTGGTGTAAGCAGACAGGGCATAAGCTTATCGCTCAAACGGAAGCATCGGGAAGATTCTCGACTGTAATTGAAAAGAATGTGAAGAAAGATGTGGACGTTCAGTCGGTATGTAGTACTCCCAAAGGGAAAACTTTTATTCTGTTTAGCGATGATTTGGATAAGGCTTTGGCTACATTTGTATTGGCAAACGGTGCGGCTGCAACAGGAGGAAAGGTGACTTTGTTTTTTACGTTCTGGGGTCTGAATGTTATAAAGAAGGAGATAAAACCAAAGGTTAAGAAAGATATTTTTGGCAGGATGTTCGGATTTATGCTGCCTTCGGACTCTTTGAAGCTCAAACTTTCCAAAATGAATATGGGAGGATTGGGTAGACGCATGATGCGCTTTTTGATGAGTAAGAAAGGAGTGGATTCGTTAGAATCTATGCGACGTCAGGCTTTGGAAAATGGAGTAGAGTTTATTGCTTGCCAAATGTCTATGGATGTTATGGGCATACATCCCGAAGAGTTGTTGGATGAGGTTTCTGTAGGCGGAGTAGCTACATATATGGCTAAGGCGGATGAATCTAATGTGAATCTTTTTATTTAAGGAGTTATGAGAAATATATGTATTATGCGGGATATATACCGGGCGTTAAACGACTTCGAACGGGATTTTGAGAAAGTACATGGAGTAGGGCTGAATGAAGCGATGGTACTTTGTTGTTTAGAAAATGCATCTCTATCGTCCGGCGAAATTGCGGAAAGTACGGGAATGACTTGTTCCCATACTTCGAAAATGATAGGTTCGGTTGAAGGAAAAGGATTGATAGAACGTGTTTTAGGAGAACGGGATAAGCGTCAGATGTATTTTCATTTGACGGTAAAAGGTCGGGAATGTTTGCAGGGAATGGTTTGCGGAAGTGTTCCTGTACCGGATATTTTGCAGCCGATATTTGAAAAAAATTGTAACAGAAGGTAATTATAAGACAAGGTTGGTTATGAAAAATTTTGTATTCGCATTTTTACTGTTTCCTTTATTTGTGGCCTGTAATGGACAAAGTAAGCCGGAAAAAGAGAATATTTCGGATGAGACACAATCCGTTTTAAGTAATGAGCCGGAAAATGTTCCGGTTCACCTGAATAAAGTACAGTTTTTGGATAAGGTGGCGGATTATGAAAAGAATCCGGACACATGGGTATATCGTGGAGATAAGCCGGCAATCATAGATTTTTATGCCACTTGGTGCGGTCCGTGTAAAGCTGTTGCTCCGATTTTAGATGATTTGGCAAAGGAATATAAAGATCAGATTTATATTTATAAAATCGATACAGATCAAGAGCAGGAGTTGGCTGCCGATTTTGGCATTCGTTCTATTCCTTCGCTGTTATTTATCCCGATGAACGGACAACCGCAGATGATACAAGGAGCTATCGGGAAAGAAGAATTCAAGAAAATTATCGATGAATTTCTTTTGAAAGAATAACTAAGAGAGTGTTTAATTTTGATCGTATCGGGTTTGAGAGCTTTTTTCAAGGATGTTTTTCTGAGAGTGAAAACGGGAAAGCTGTCCAAAAGAAAACGAAAAGATAATCTGATAAAATGCTCTTATTGGGAAGTGTAAAAAGACTCTGAAATTTTGTAATGAAAAGAGCCATATCCTTACTCAAAAATAGAGTTTGATATGGCTCTTTTGTGATTGTTGATTTTCAGTTTTGAAAATATTTTCGATTTCTCCTTTCAATAGGAGTGTTGATTTCTTAGTCGATAATATCAAAGCTCGTATAAGGAACTAATGCTTTGGGAATGCGGATTCCTTCCGGAGTTTGGTTATTTTCGAGCAAAGCTGCTACGATACGAGGTAAAGCCAAAGCACTGCCGTTAAGAGTATGCACCAATCGGGTTTTCTTATCATTGGTACGGAAACGGCACTTCAGACGGTTTGCCTGATAGCTTTCAAAATTAGAAACAGAACTTACCTCTAACCATCGTTTTTGGGCTGCAGAGAATACTTCGAAGTCATAAGTAATGGCAGAAGTAAAACTCATATCTCCTCCGCAGAGACGCAGGATATGCCAAGGTAATTCCAGCTTTTCGACCAGGCTTTGAACATGAGCGATCATTTCGTCTAAAGCTTCATAAGAGTGGTCGGGATGTTGTATCTGTACGATTTCGACTTTGTCGAATTGATGCAGACGGTTCAATCCTCTTACGTCTTTTCCGTATGAGCCGGCTTCACGGCGGAAGCAAGCAGAGTATGCCGTATTTTTTATCGGCAAATCTTCTTCGTTGAAAATTACATCTCGATAAAGATTGGTAACCGGGACTTCTGCTGTCGGAATCAAATATAAGTCATCTTCGTTACAATGGTACATTTGTCCCTCTTTGTCGGGTAATTGCCCTGTCCCGTATCCCGATGCCGCATTAACGACATAAGGCGGTTGTATTTCTAAATATCCGGCTTCCCGAGCATTATCCAGAAAGAAACTGATCAGAGCCCGTTGCAGACGTGCTCCTTTACCTTTATAAACCGGGAAACCTGCTCCTGTAATCTTTACACCTAATTCAAAATCGATCAAGTCATATTTTTTTGCCAATTCCCAATGGGGGAGAGCGTCTTCTCCTAAATCGGGCATAGGACCGCCTTCTCGTACGACAACGTTATCTTCCGCACTCTTTCCTTCTGGAACCATGTCACATGGAGTATTGGGTACGGATAACAAAATTTCCGTAATTTCCGCTTCAGCATTTTTCATATTTGCTTCGAGCGTTTTATTGTGTTCTTTTAGTTCGGAAACTTTATTTTTAACCGTTTCGGCTTCGGCTTTTTTCCCTTCTTTCATTAGCTGGCCTACTTGGGCGGAAAGAGTTTTCAATTCAGACAGACGAGTATCCAATTCTGCTTGAGACGTCCGTCTTGTTTTGTCCAGATCCAGCACTTTTTCGATCGCGTCTTTTGCGTCGAAATGTTTTTTTGCTAATTTCCGAATGATTTCTTCGGGATTTTCTTTAATAGCAGCAAGTGTTAACATATAACATAATGTTTTGTTCGTGAATAGATTAGGCAAGTAATTCTTTTACTTTTGCCGAGATAGCTTTTCCTTCGGCTTTCCCTGCCAGTTGTTTGGTTGCTATACCCATGACTTTGCCCATATCTTTTGCCGAAGTAGCACCGATTTCGGCTATGATGGCTTTTAATGCTGTTTCCAGTTCCTCTTCTGTCATTTGTTGCGGCAAATACTCTTCTATGATTTTAGCTTCTGCTAATTCACCTTCCGCTAATTCCGGACGGTTTTGCTCGATATATATTTGTGCACTGTCCTTGCGCTGTTTTACCATTTTTACTAAAATCTTCATTGCTGTTTCATCGGGCAGATCTCCGTCCGATCCTTTTGCCGTTTTAGCTTCCAGAAATTCTTTTTTTACACCACGCAGAGCTTCCAGTCTCTGTTTGTCTCTTGCCAGCATAGCAGCTTTTATATCGCTGCTGATTTGATCAAATAGGCTCATTTGTTTGTAGTATTTAAGTTCAATTTATTTTAAAATAATATTCTCCCGTTCGGGTTATTATCCTTTTCGGAAGTTTGTACCGAAATTACGCTTTCCTGCTCTTCGGTTTTATTTTCCATTGCTTTTTCCAGCTGGGATTTGAATTGCGGGGTTCTGTTGTAAGTTGGGGATTTATCGATCATTTCCAGTATCGTGTCGTTATCCATTTGGTCTATCGACAAGATGGCGAATGAAGCCCGGGCTTTGGTACGTTTCATCTCATCGGCAGCCTTTTGCCCGTAGATTTGCTCTATAATATTTTCTTTATTATTCGGTATCTGTTCGTTTTTTTCTTCCGGATGTTCATCCGAAGGAATCTCCCAAGGATTTTCTATCTCTGCGTATTGCGGTCGGTCGGGTAATGCACTTGATCCGAATCCTGTTGCCAGAATCGTAATTTTCATCGTATCCTTGAGGGAATTGTCGAATGCCGCACCCCAGATGACTTCGACATCATCGTTAAATTTAGACATGAACTCGTTTACTTCGTTCATCTCTTCCATTTTTACCTGATCTTGGTCTTCAGGGCTGAAATAAAGGTTGAACAGTACCCGTTTAGCATCGAATACATTGTCATCGTTTAGAAGAGGAGAGTTCAATGCATCTTCGATCGCTTTGGTTACACGCTTCTCCCCTTTACCGTATCCGCTGCTCATAATGGCTACACCACCATTTTTCAATGTGGTTTTTACATCGGCGAAGTCGAGATTTATGCGCCCCTCTATCGTAATGATTTCTGCGATACTTTTTGCTGCGATAGTCAATGTATCATCGGCTTTGGCAAAAGCGTTCATAAAGTTCAAGTCCGGATAAATTTCCCGGAGTCGTTCGTTATTGATTACGAGTAGTGCATCTACGTTTTTCCGCATTTCTTCGACACCGACCCATGCTTGTTGTATCTTTTTCCGGCCTTCGAAAATGAACGGAATCGTTACGATTCCGACGGTAAGAATACCCAAATCTTTGGCGACTTTGGCTACGATCGGAGCTGCACCTGTTCCTGTTCCTCCACCCATTCCGGCCGTAATAAAAGCCATTTGAGTTCCGTCATTGAACAGTTCGGTAATTTCATCTATACTTTCTTCTGCAGCTTCTCTTCCTTTAGGAGGAATACCGCCAGCTCCCAATCCGGCTCCCCGGCCTTTTCCGATTTGCAATTTTCGGGGAATGTCCGAATTTGCTAAAGCTTGTCGGTCGGTATTACAGAGAACGAATGTAACATCCTCTATTCCGGTTTTGTACATGTGGTTTACGGCATTGCCGCCACCACCGCCGACTCCGATCACTTTAATGATCGAAGGAGAAGGGTTCCCTCCCTCAAAGGGAAGTGTATTATTTATGTCGATAGTTTCATCCATAGCCGTTGTGATTTTAATTTCATGAATGGTCTGAGATCAATACTCCGTATTAATTTTTTTTTCGAGGAGGGTTTGCATCTTCCTCATCTGTTAAAAAGTTTTCAGTAGAACTGATGACTTTATCGGTCATTTTTTCAATAGCCCCGAAAATATTCCATGATTTTTTCGGTTTTTTCTCATGTTCTTTCTTTTCCTTTTCGTCTGAGATTTCTTTATTTTCGGGCTTCTCCGGTTCTTCTACAGTCGGTTCTGTTTTTGGGGTGATAGGTTTCTCTACGCAATTCTCTTCACCTAATAAAAGCAATCCTATCGCTTGTGAATAAGCCGTCAAACCACCTTCTTGATGTCCTGAGAATGTAATTCCTTTTTGAAGATTACACCGTTGTACCGACATTTTTGTTTCTCGGGCAAGAAGTTCGGGCAGTTCTTTCAGTAGCGATGCACCACCGGTTAAAATGATACCTGCCGATAACTGGTCTTTATATCCCGATTCTTTGATTTGTTCGACAATATTGGCAACGATTTCCTCAATACGGGCTTCTGTTACACGGCATAATTCTTGATAATTGATTTTAGAAGAATCAATACCTTCTATTCCGATACCTTTGGGTTCTTCTCCATTGTTGATGGCGCACCCGAAGGCCAATTTCAGTCGTTCGGCTTCCGACATCAGAATATTCAGGCTGCTGATATCTTGTGTAATATTGCGTCCGCCGAATGGAATCGTCACTACATATCTCAGAAAATTGTCTTTATAGATGGATAGTGTGGTTGTTCCTGCTCCGAAATTGATCAAGGCGCACCCCAGACTCTTTTCTTCATCGTCTAATAAGGCGGCGGCATCTGCATGCACCGACATTATATAGCCGGCTATGGGAAGTTTCAGCCGTTCGACGATGCAACGGTTTATATTTTTCTTTATAGACGGACGTCCTACTACAAGTTGTAAATGGGCTTCGATTTCTGAGGCATAAGTGCCTTTAGGTTGAGTTTCCAAATGATTGTCGATTGTATATTCATTGGGAATGACGTCCATAATTTCTGCATTGGCGACCGGGAAACTCCGGCTCTCGGCATGCAGGGAGTTGATGATCATATCGGTAATAGGAGTATCCTCTGCCAATTGCCGGAAAACGGAATGACTGATCGAGTGCACCGATTGCCCGCCGACACCGACATATACTTTTGTGATCTTGAGAGAAAGCCTGTTTTCGAGTTTTTTGATGATTTTCTGTATTTTAGAGGCGGTATCTTCGACGTTGAAGATACATCCTCGCTTTATACAGCCGGCGGAGTCTTCTTTCTCCGTAGCCAGAATATTTAATCTGCCGTCTTCGTTTTTAACTCCGACAATCCCGACTATTTTTGATGTCCCAAGTTCTATTGCTACTATGTATTTCCCTGCTTCCATAACGGTTTATTTATCTCTTTTTGAACAAATCACCTGATTGTTATATTTCAGGTTGATTGTGTCATATTTGTTCCATCCTACTTTGGAAAGTGCTTGTTCGTATAAACATTGCAGATTCTCGAGTTTCTGTTCAAAGTTATCAATTTTTCCCAAAAGTATCAAGTTATCCCCAATACGAGGAATTAATTCTATCTCGTTGTTTTCCGTAACATATATTTGCTCGATCTGGGCATCCCAGAACGGGTTATTTTTCAGATAGACGGCCATCGGATATAGTTGCGATTTTGCGTAGGAATGGGTGATATATCCTGTTGCTAAAGGCAAATATGCTGTAAACGAAGATGTTGTCGGCATAATATCTCCGTTTTCATCGATGTAATACGATTCAAATCCGCTGATAATCCGCATAATCGGTACACGTTGTTCTATGTCTATGCGAATAATCCCCGACGGAGATTTATAACATTCGGCACGGGCTATTAGTTGATTCTTTTTGAGAATCTTTTCCATTTTTTCGGTGTTGATGCTTCCTAATGGTTTGTCCGTAGGATCTATGCCTTCATCTTTGATCTGTTTTTTGATTTCTTGAACAGATGTAAAATGGGTATCGGTGCTGTCCAACAAAGTGATTTCTATGCGCGAACATTTCTGCTCGTCATGTGCTGATGCATAAAAAACAAGGCTGGCAATCAGATATGCCGGCAATAATGAAACAAGTATGTATTTAAAAAGCTTTTTCATTTAGAGTTCAGCGTGTCTCGTATTTCAGGGAGCATGCGGTCTATATCTCCGGCCCCCAATGTAATTAAGACTTCAAAGTTACGTTGTTTTATTTTTTCTAACAACATATCTTTGTGACAAAGTTCTTTATTTCTGCAAGTTACTTTATCAAAAATTATTTCGGACGTGACACCCGGAATCGGTTCTTCCCGTGCCGGATAAATATCCAACAGAATCAATTCGTCCGCAAGAGACAGTGCTTTTGCAAATTGTGGAGCAAAATCCCGGGTACGCGTGTAGAGGTGGGGTTGAAAAATGACGCTGATTTTTTTCTCCGGATAAAGTTCTTTAACGGATGAGATGCTGGCTTTGATTTCATCTGGATGATGAGCATAATCGTCGATCATTACCAAATCATCTCGTTTTATCCAAAAATCGAATCGCCGTTTTGCTCCTTGGAATGATGCGACGGCATTTTTTATATCTGTTGCCGATACACCGTTCAACCAGGCTATGGCCATTGCCGCAATGCTGTTTTCGATATTTATTTTTACAGGGACGCCAAGCTCTATATCTTTGATCGTCTCTTTCGGAGTTACAAAATCAAAAATGATTTGTCCGTTTCCGATACGGATATTTTGGGCATAAAAATCTCCTCCGTCATTCATAGAATAATGATAAACGGTTACTCCGTTTTGGACGTCGGGCCGAATCTTTATCCCCTTTTTTATGATAAGGACTCCTCCCGGTCGTATCAATGTCGTGAAATATCGGAAACTTTCCAGATAAGCATCTTCGTTTCCGTATATATCTAAGTGATCGGGATCGGCAGCAGTAATTACTGCCATATACGGACTTAGTTGGTGGAAAGAGCGGTCATATTCGTCAGCTTCGATGACTGTCAGATCGCTATGATCGGAAAGAATCAGATTGCTGCCGTAATTTTTCAGTATTCCGCCGAGAAAGGCGTTGCATCCTATCGGAGATTGTGCAAATATATGTGCCGCCATGCTGGATGTGGTCGTTTTTCCATGAGTCCCGGCAAAACATAACCCCTTGCTTGTACGGGTAATCATTCCGAGCAGCCGGGCGCGTTTTACGATTTCGAAACCGTTTTCTTTGAACCATATCATTCCGGCATGGGATTCGGGAACAGCCGGAGTATATACGACCAACGTGTTTTTCGGATCTTTGAAATCGGAGGGAATCAACCTCGGATTTTCATCGTATACGATTTGCGCACCTTCTTTTATAAGCTCTTCTGTGAGGGGAGATGGAGTTTTGTCATATCCGGCAACAGGATAACCTTTGGCAAGGAAATATCGAATCAAGGCACTCATGCCGATTCCTCCTGCTCCGATAAAGTATAATGATTTATAGTTTTCCATTTTTCTTGTTTTTAGTGACCAGTTCAAAAATAATGTCGGCAATGCGTGTCGCAGAATCTCGTTGCGCCATTTTTGAAATGTTGTCGCTCATGTTTTTTAATGACGTTTCATCTTGAACAGTTTTTAATGCTGTGTCTATCAATAGATTTTGGGCATCGCAGTCCCGTATCATCAGAGCTGCATTCTTTGTCGATAAGGCCTGAGCATTCTTTGTTTGATGATCTTCGGCTACATTTGGGGAAGGAATCAGTATTACGGGTTTCCCTAATAAGCAAAGTTCTGATATAGAACTCGCTCCGGCTCTTGATATTACCAAATCAGCAGCTTTATAAGCCATATCCATACGAGAGATAAACGGCATTTGTTTTATATTCTCTGGTTTTTTCTCTTCCAGAGCCTTTTGGGCTTGAGTATCATATCCTTTCCCGCTTTGCCAGATTAATTGTATATTCTGAGGGATTTTTTCTATTCCTGCAGCGATACTGTTATTGATTGTACGCGCTCCGAGGCTGCCTCCGATAACAAGAATTGTTTTTTTCGAGGGATCGAGATTGAAAAAACGAATAGCTTCTTCCCTGCTTATCGTATCGTTTTGTAATTCTTGCCGCACCGGATTCCCTGTGAGAATAATCCGGTCTTTAGGAAAAAATCGTTCCATATTTTCGTAGGCCACACATATTGCCTTCGCTTTAGATGCAAGTAATTTGTTGGTAACACCAGCATAAGAATTCTGTTCTTGAATCAATGTCGGAATGCCCCTTCGTGCAGCAGCCCATAAGGTAGGACCGCTGGCATACCCTCCTACACCTACCGCAATATCCGGAGAAAATGATTTTACGGTTTTATCTGCTAAACGGATGCTTTTGAATAATCTGAATAATACTTTGATATTTTTTAGCAGATGCTTGCGGTCAAAACCGCTGACCGGCAGTCCTATAATAGGATAACCTGCGGCGGGGACTTTTTCCATTTCCATACGATTTTCTGCCCCGACAAAAAGAATATCGGCATTCGGACATTTGTTTTTAATGGCGTTCGCAATAGAAATGGCCGGAAAGATGTGTCCTCCGGTTCCTCCGCCGCTGACAATAACTTTTATTTTTTTATCCATTATATTCATTATTTACAACATATTAGGATTCGGAGCAGAAATGTCTTCCGGTATTTCTGTTTCTTCTCCTGTCAATTCTTTTTCTTCTTTAATAGCGTCTTGGGTCGCATATCGGCTGATACTTAGCATGATCCCGAAATAAGCACAAGTAATGATCGTCGATGTTCCTCCTCGACTTATCAAAGGAAGAGGCTGACCGGTTACGGGAATGAGCCCCGATGCGACCGACATATTGACTATAGCTTGGAATACGATCATCATGGCAATACCCATGATCAGGAATGCAGGAAAAGCCCGGGTACATTTTTTTGCAATCATTCCGGCTCTTATGAGTAGGGACAGATAAAGAGCCATTACTACAACTCCGCCTACAACTCCCATTTCTTCGATGATAATCGCATAGATAAAATCGGAGTAGGCCTGTGGTAAAAAATCGCGCTCCCGACTGTTTCCGGGAAATGTCCCTATCGCTCCTCCATTGGCTATTGCCATGCGGGCATGGTGTACCTGATAATTCTTGTCGTTTGTTTTTACTGCATATTCCGGGACGTCGTTTCCATGAGAAAAATTAAGGATACGGGCTCGCCAAGTAGGAATACGATCCAGTACGGGCGTATTTTCAGGAATATAGGGACTGATGGAGAACAGTACGATAACGAATCCTGCGAGTACTGCTACTAACTTGAATAGTTTTATTAATTCTACACGTCCGATCAGCATTAGGCAAAAACAGACCAGTCCTAATAGCGCCGATGTGGAAAAGTTTTCGGGCAGGATCAACATGCAGAAGATACTGACTATGATGAGTATCGTTTTGAATGTGTCGGGTTGCACCCCTCCCGGTACTTGTTTTTTTGCCAAAATGAATGATACGGTGATGACTACCGCCATTTTAGCTAATTCGGATGGCTGTAACGGAATTCCGCAGATTGTCAGCCAACGCTGTGCCCCGTTTACTTCTTCTCCGAAAAACATAGCGTAAACGAGCAGAATGAACGATAGTGGCAACAATACTACCGGTATCAGTTTGAACCATTTATAGTGAAAATTATGAATAATGATGACCCCGATTGTCCCGCAAAAAAGAATGAGTGTGTGTCTGATCGTGGGTGCTAGATAATCTTGTATCTTGAAGGTCAGTGTGCTGGTGGCGCTATACATTTCTACTATTGAAATCATACAGAGCATCAGGTATACCCCCCAGATATATTTATCTCCTTTCAGAATCGATTTTACAGTATCCATAACTTTTTTTATTTAGTTATAAATTGCGTACGCATTCTTTGAATTGTTCTCCTCGATCCTCGTAACTTTTGAATAAGTCGAAGCTTGCACAACAAGGGGACAACAGCACGGTTTCTCCTTTTTGAGCACAAGCAAAAGCTTTATCTACGGCTTCTTTCATTGATGAGGCATCTTCTATATGCGGAACTTTCCCTTCAAAAAATGCGTGTAGTTTGCTGTTGTCGACACCTAAACAAATGATTGCATTTACCTTTTCTTTTACCAACTCTTCAATTTCGGAATAGTCGTTACCTTTATCTTTTCCGCCAAGTATCAATATAACTTTGGTACGCATGCTTTCGAGTGCATACCAGCAGGAATTTACGTTTGTCGCTTTCGAATCATTGATAAATTCTACACCTCGTACACGGGCGACTTTTTCAAGACGATGTTCCACCCCTTTGAAATCTTTAAGCCCTTCCCGTATGTCTTCTTTTTTTATATCGAGAACTTTTGCCGAAATACTTGCTGCCATGGAATTATATAAATTATGTCGTCCTTGTAATGCTAAATCATCTTCAGTAATTGTCAAAGTATCGTTCGGAGCATCGATGACAATTTGGTTGTTTTCCGTGTAAGCTTTTACACCTTCCTCTTTTTCTTCCGAAAAGGGGTAGAGACGAGCTTTCAGGTCATGGGCCTTTAGTTCTTTGGTTATAATCGGATCATCATTCCAGTAAATAAATGCATCATTGGGGGTTTGATTTTGCGTAATTCTGAATTTGGCGTTGATATAATTTTGCATGTCATATCCGTACCGGTCAAGATGATCGGGGGTAATGTTTAGCAAAACTGCGATATCGGCTTTGAATTTATACATGTTATCGAGTTGGAAGCTGCTCAGTTCGATTACATAATAGTCGAAATTTTCTGTTGCTACCTGCAATGCCAAACTTTTGCCTACATTTCCGGCAAGGCCGACATTTAGTCCTGCATTTTTAAGAATGTGATATGTTAATAATGTTGTTGTCGTTTTTCCGTTACTCCCGGTGATACAAATCATTTTTGCATGAGTATATCTTCCTGCGAATTCGATCTCGGAAATTATAGGAATTCCTTTTTTTTGTATTTCTCGAATAACCGGTGCGGTATCGGGTATTCCGGGACTTTTTATTATTTCGTCAGCATTGAGAATTTTTTCGATACTGTGACGACCGTCTTCCCATTCTATTTCATATTTATTTAATAACGCCTTGTAGGCATCCTTGATCAGGGACATGTCCGAGACAAAAACGTCAAAACCTTTTACTTTTGCCAAAACGGCAGCTCCTGCACCGCTCTCTCCGGCTCCTAAAACTACAATTCGTTTATTCATTGATATATATTATTTTAATATATGTTTTATCGCATTTTTAAAGTTACGATGGTAATGACCGCAAGTATAATGCCAATGATCCAAAACCGGACAACGATTTTTGATTCCGGAACCGGACGAAAAGGTTTTTGTATCAACGCTATGATTCCTGCATTTCCCGGTTTCTGGAAATGATGGTGTAACGGGGTCATCTTGAATATGCGTTTCCCTTCTCCGTATTTCCGTTTTGTAAACCGGAAATAGGCGACCTGAATCATTACCGATAATTCTTCTACAAGAAATATCCCGCAGAGAATGGGTATTAATAGTTCTTTGTGTATAATAATTGCGAATACTGCTATGATACCGCCTAAAGTGAGGCTACCCGTATCTCCCATGAAAACTTGGGCAGGATATGCGTTGTACCATAGAAATCCGATCGTCGCTCCGATGAACGCACTGGCGAAGACCACTAACTCTTCCGTTCCCGGGATATACATGATGTTCAAATAAGAGGCATAAGCGATATGTCCTGATAGATAAGCGAGAATGCCTAATGTGACACCTATGATTGCCGAACTCCCGGTAGCCAGTCCATCGAGTCCGTCTGTCAGATTTGCACCGTTTGAAACTGCTGTAACAATAAAAATAGTTACTAACACGAAAATGATCCATCCGGCAGTTTGAGCATGATCTCCCATGAAAGAAACTAAATCGGCATAATCAAAGTTATTGTTTTTTAGGAATGGGATAGTCGTTTGTGTCGATTTGATATTTTCGGGCATATATCCGACAACTTCTTGATTATTGGCATCTTTTATAAGTACATTTTCTCTGATTACGACATTCGGGCTGAGGTAAAGGGTCAATCCGACGATAAGCCCTAATCCTACCTGGCCGATAATTTTGAATTTCCCATGCAACCCCTCTTTATCTTTTTTAAATACCTTGATGTAATCGTCCAGGAATCCGAGTGTCCCTAACCACAATGTCGTGACCAGCATCAGTATCATATAGATGTTTTCGAGCTTTCCTACTAACAAGCATGGAATGATAATGGCGATGATAATGATAATGCCTCCCATCGTCGGAGTCCCTTTTTTACTCATTTGACCTTCGAGCCCGAGGTCTCGAATGATCTCTCCGATCTGTAAGTATTGTAATTTGTCTATGATCCGTTTACCTATGATCGTTGAGATGAACAGGGATAGAATTAGCGCCAATCCGGATCGGAAGGAGATATATTTAAACATCCCTGCTCCGGGAAAGTCTAATTGGTCGAGATATTGAAATAAGTAATAAAGCATTGTTTGTCGGATTTCTTATTTTTCTGATTGATCGTATTCTTTAAAAATTTTCTCTACTTCTTCTTTGTCGTTGAAATGGTATTTCACACCTTTAATCTCCTGATAGTCTTCGTGACCTTTTCCTGCGATAAGTATGACATCTCCCGGCTGAGCAAATTGAGTTGCCGTCTTTATCGCTTCTCTTCGGTCGGAGATAGACAGAACCTGGCGCAGTTGTTGAGGAGAGAGTCCGGCCCGCATATCCGAAAGAATATCTTCCGGTTCTTCGAATCGGGGATTATCGGATGTCAAGATTACACGGTCACTTATTTTAACAGCTTCTTGAGCCATTATAGGGCGTTTGCCTTTATCCCGGTTACCGCCTGCTCCTACGACTGTAATGATCCGGCCTTTTTTACCGACGACCTCACGTATTGAGCCGAGCACGTTGGCTAATGCGTCCGGAGTGTGAGCATAATCGATAATTACCGTATATTTTTCAGGGGAATGAATGGTTTGGAAACGTCCGGCTACGGGTATAAGCATGCTGAGTTTTATCAGTGCTTTTTCCGGATTTTCTCCTAATAGGCAAGTTGCTCCATATACAGCCAATAAGTTATATGCGTTGAATTTGCCGACAAATTGAACTTCAACTTCTCTTCCGTTTATTTCGAGAGTCGTTCCGTCCAAACGGCTTTCTATGATGCGCCCTTTATAATCGGCCAAAGTTTTTAGCGAGTATGTGTGTTTTGCGGCTTTTGTGTTTTGCAGCATGACCATGCCGGACTTATCGTCCAAGTTGGTAAGAGCGAATGCGTTTTTCGGCAGATGATCGAAAAACGATTTTTTTGCTTTTAAATAAGCCTCTACGGTTTTATGGTAGTCGAGATGATCCCGTGTGAGGTTTGTAAAAATTCCGCCGTCGAAATCTAATCCGGCTATACGTTTTTGATCGGCAGAATGAGAACTTACTTCCATAAATGCATATCTGCATCCGGCGTCTACCATTTCCCGTAATAGTTTGTTCAGGGTGATAGGATCGGGTGTCGTATGTGTGGCCGGGACGGCTTTTTCGTCTATATAATTGCAAACGGTCGAGAGCAAACCTGCTTTTTCTCCGAATAAGCGGAACATCTCGTATAACAGTGTCGCAATAGTTGTTTTGCCGTTAGTGCCGGTAACTCCGACCAATGTCAATTGCCGAGACGGATTTGCATACCATTCGGAGGCTAATAATCCTAATGCTTCTTTACTGTCGGATACTTGAATATAAGTTGTTGTCGGAGTTATGTTTTCCGGCATTTCTTCACAGACTATTGCTGTCGCTCCTGATTCGATTGCTTTGTCGATAAACTGGTGCCCATCGACGGCAGTGCCTTTTACGGCGACAAAAAGGAAATCTTGTTGTATGTTTCTTGAATCGGAATCTAAACCGGAAATTTCTTTATTTGTATTTCCTGATATTTGTTTGACCGGAATTGCTTGTATCAATGATTCTAATTTCATAATTGTTTCTGTTTTTTTATCCGACACTATTTTAATGTCAACGTGATTCTTTGACCTTTAATTAAACGAGCTCCTGCCGGAATCGATTGTCCGACGACTTTCCCTTTTCCGGAAATTGTTACATGAAGTCCGGCTTTCTCCAACAAATATATGGCATCTCGAGCTCCCATCCCTTTGACAGAAGGAATCGATTCTTCTGGTGTTTTTATCCCGTTTAAAATAATTTTATTTGAATGGTTTGCCGTTTCTACCCATGAACACTCTTTAGCATAATCCTCATATTGAATTTTCAATAAATCGCAAGCAAATGTCAATTTCTGAAAATTCCCGTTTTTGATATATGGGATGAGGGGGTGGAGCGTATCGGGATGCTGTACGACGACAGAAGGGTATAATCCTTGAGCGTATATTTGTTCTGCAATACTCCGAACTACAGCTCCGGACATAGAGCCTCCCGACGGATAACCCTTATGAGGGTTGCTTACTAAGACCATGCATGTATATCTTGGTGTCCCGTCTGCCGGAAAATATCCGCAGAATGAGACCCTGTGCTGTTTCCCATTACCCCGGTATCCGGCTGCTCCTTGGGCTATTTGAGCCGTTCCTGTCTTTCCTGCAATTTTTACGTAATCCGATTTTACAGGACCTGCTGTTCCCTTTTGAACGACATCGGTCAGCATTTGCTGTATCTGTGCTAATGTTTTGGGTGTACAAATCTGAGGGTTGACGGTTTCTGTTTTTTTCGTTTCGATAATAACCCCGTCTTTACTGATTTCTTTAACGAAAATAGGTTTGATCATTTTCCCCCCGTTCGCAATGGCATTATAGAACATCAGAGTGTATATAGGCGGTATTTGTATCTCATAACCGAATGTCATCCATGGTAAGGTCGTTTTATACCATCGGTTCTTGTCTTTGATCGGATGTTTGATTTTGGGTCGTCCTTCACCGGGGATATTGAGGTTTACAGGTGTATTCAGTCCCATAGCATATAGCCTGTCGACAAAATCTTGCGGATGTTTTTCGAACCCTTTCAGGATGATTTTTGCGATTCCTATATTAGACGAGTACCAAATTGTCTGAGCTGCACTGATGCGATGATACCCGCCTCTGTGAGCATTGTGGTCGGTCATTCGAGAGCCTGCATACATGAAGATACCGTTTCCGACATCTACGGTATCATCGGGTTGTATGATGCCGGCATCCAAGGCTACCATCATAGAGACGGTTTTAAATGTTGACCCCGGCTCTACTTCATCTGCAACAGCGTGGTTGCGAGTTTCTGCGTATGTCCCGTCCGGCATGCGTCCGATATTTGTGATTGCTTTTATCTCTCCGGTAGCAACTTCCATCACAATTGCCGTGCCTGATTCAGCCTCAATTTCCGAGAGTTTTTCGACAAGAGCCTTTTCTGTAATATCTTGAATTTTTATGTCTATTGTCGTGCGGATATTTGCCCCGTTTATCGGTTCGATATTAGTCATGTTTACCCAACGTCCGCGTATTTTTTGTTTTGTTCCGCGACCTGGAGTCCCACGCAATAAAGAGTCATAGGCAAGTTCTATCCCGTTTTTTCCGCCTTTTTCATATTCTCCGTAAATATCTCCGATTGTACGGGAAGCTAATGATCCGAAAGGTTTTATTCTTTGGACCATTTGCTTCGTATAAAATCCGCTTTTATTAGGTCCCATTCTGAAGAGCGGGAACTGCTTTATCTCTTTCAAATCTGTATAGGAAACCCTTTTTCGATAAACGGGATATTGGCGGCTTTTAGAACGGTATCCTTTCAATAAATGGGCTTCATATCCGGCAGGAGTACGATCCCCGAGTTTTTCTGAAAGAGCTTTGCTCAAAGGTGTGATGTATTTCATGAGGGTGTCCCGTTTCAATCCGTCGGCTTTGAAGTCTATGTACAAATAGTATTGAGGAACGGTACTAGCCATTAATCGTCCGTCTTCTGCCAGAATATTGCCTCGTTCTGGCAGAATCGTTATATTTTCGATTTTGAGAGAATCTGCTTTTCGTTGCCAGTGCTCTCTATCGATAAAAGCAGTGCGGCCTACCTTATAAAGTATTGCACAGCAAATGAATACGATTAATAAGGTAATGATAATATATCGAAATATGATGTTTCCTCTATCGGTTGCCATGATTTTTCTTTACAAGTTTAAACGGGGGCTGTTTTGACTCATGCAGATCAAGACCTTTCGATTCTATTAATTTCTCGACTTGCGATTGACGGCTGCTTCCCATTAATTTAGAAGACAATGTCAGGGCCTCATAACGGACATCGACCAGATGTTTTTGTAATTCACCGATCTGGGTGATTTTTTGCTGGCAGGTATATCTGTTGCTGATATAAATGAAAAGTAATATGACAATTACCAGAATGCGTTTCCATTGGCGTATAAGAATGTCATTGGAAATGAATCGTCCCAGAAAAATATCTTTTACATGAAGTCCCTGAAAAAGATCTCCGATACGAAATCCTTTTTTGTCTTCCTGAACTTCTTGATTTTTCTCCGTTTTTATATTTTCTTCCATTTGAGTGGATAATTTTCTTTAGAAAATTTATCTATTATATTTTTTCCGCAATACGCAATTTTGCACTTCTTGACCTTGGATTTCGTTCTATTTCTGCATCGGACGGGGCGATCACTTTGTTGTTTATCGGTTTAAAAGGAGTATTAATTCTTCCGAAAAAATCTTTTTCGGCTTTCCCTTCGAAATTACCGGTCTTGAAAAAATTCTTCACCAATCTATCTTCAAGAGAATGATAAGTCAGAATAGCAATACGTCCTCCGGGTTTTAATAACTCGGCTGCTTGTGTCAGCATTTTACGGAGGCTGTCCATTTCGTGGTTTACTTCGATGCGTAAAGCTTGGAATAATTGGGCCAATTCTTTTTTTTCTTGTTTCCGGTTTATGAACGGATGTATTATCTCTAAAAAATTTTCAATATCCGTTATTTTTCCTACTGTTCTTTTTTGAACAATTGCTGCAGCTATTTTCCGGGCGGTTTTTAATTCTCCGTAAAGAGAAAATATGCCCGATAATTTTTCTTCATCATAATTATTTAAAATATCAATGGCAGAAATTCCTGCCCGATTGTTCATCCGCATATCCAGTTTTCCGCCAAACCGAAAAGAAAAGCCTCGCTCAGAATCATCGAAATGATGAAATGAAACACCTAAATCAGCTAATAGTCCATCGATTTTTTCGACATTATAATAATGCATGAAATTCTTAAGAAAACGGAAATTGCTACGGACAAAAGTGAATCGGCTGTCGTGTAAGATATTCTGCTCTGCATCGGCATCTTGATCAAATCCGTATAGGTGTCCGTCATCATCCAGACAGTTTAGTATCGCTTTAGAATGTCCACCTCCTCCGAACGTAACATCGACATATATTCCGCTTGGTCGGATATTCAATCCTTCGATACATTCATTGAGTAATGCAGGTATGTGATATACAGTGTTTTGCATAAGTTTTTGATCGCCGATAAATATGAAATAGTTTTTAGACGATAAAGGTATGAATAATTATTTATAGGAGCTTTATTTTTTTATCAAAAGTTATCAACAAAATATGGCTTTGCAAGGGTTTGTCGGATAGTGGGTTATTGTAATGTTAAACAATATGTGAAAATTGTTTTTTTTGATGTAAAATCTTCGGAAAAAACGGCATTCGATATTGAAAATTTTAAGAGATAAGGAATAAAAATTAAAAAAATAAGAATGAAGCTCAAGGGAGTTAAAGAAATATATGCTATTTTTGTTTCTCTTTTTATGGATAAAATGGAAAAGGAAGAGCCTATACAGATTGATATTGAAAAGGTTATTAAGAAAAAAGCTCCTGAGGTCGGGAAAAAAATTCCCGGATTTGTATATCGTTTTTTAGAAAAAACGATTTGTCAGGAGCAGATGAATTATATTCTGCGGGAATATGCCGATTGCAAAGGCGTTGATTTTGCAGATGCTTTGTTGTCGGAGTTGAATGTAAAGGTGAAGTTGGAGGGAGAGGAGAACATTCCTGCTGAAGGTAAATTTACGTTTGCATCGAATCATCCTTTGGGGGGCTTGGACGGTGTTTCTTTGGTGTCTGTGTTCGGGAAAAAATACAATTCTCATATTAAGGTTCAGGTAAATGATCTGTTGATGAATGTAGCACCTTTAGCTCCTGTGTTTTTGCCGATAAATAAGCATGGACGTCAGGCGAAAGATGCAGCCGATGTATTGAAGAATGCCTATGAATCGGATGATCAAATGTTCGTTTTTCCTGCAGGATTGGTATCCCGACGACAAAAAGGTCGAATTTGCGATTTGGAATGGAAAAAAGCTTTTATTTCTAAGACTATCCAGTTTCAGAGGGATGTGATTCCTATATATTTCGAGGGATTAAATTCCAGTTTTTTTTATCGGTTTGCTCGTATTCGTAAGAAACTGGGATTGAAATTTAATATAGAAATGATATATTTGCCGAGTGAAATGTTTAAAAGTAAAAACAAAACATTTGTGATACATATCGGTAAGCCTATACCTTGGCAAACTTTTGATAAATCGAAAAGCCTTTTTGAATGGGCTCAGTTTGTGAAAGATAAGGTGTACGAATTAAAAAAATGATAAGAAATTCATCAGTGATATTATGGAAGAAATTATAGCGCCGATAGATAGAGACCTGATCAAAGCCGAACTTACTCCGGAACGCTTTCTTCGCCATACTCGTAAAGGGGGAAATGATATATATATCGTCAACTGTTTTAATGCTCCTCATACGATGAGAGAGATAGGACGGTTACGGGAGATAGCATTTCGTCATGCCGGTGGTGGGACAGGAAAGGAGGTCGATGTAGACAGGTATGATCTGATGGATGAGCCGTGCCAGCAGCTTTTGGTATGGAATCCGGATGCTGAGGAAATATTGGGCGGTTATCGGTTTATATTGGGAGAAAATGTCCGTTATGATGAATCCGGACATCCAATAATCGCGACTTCTCATATGTTTGATTTTTCTCAGAAATTTATTGATGAATATATGCCCAGCACTTTGGAGCTGGGGCGATCGTTTGTGACATTGGAGTATCAATCTACCCGTTCGGGTTCTAAGGGTTTGTTTGCGTTAGATAATCTTTGGGACGGTTTGGGTGCTTTGACCGTAGAATATCCGCAAATCAGATATTTTTTTGGTAAGGTGACGATGTATCCTACTTTCTCTGCAGAGGGACGCAATATGATTCTTTATTTCTTGAATAAGCATTTCCCGGATCCTGATCATTTAGTCTGGCCGAGAACGCCTTTGGAGACCAACATGGATTATGAAAAAATGTCCGGACTGTTTAGAAACGACGATTTTAAAGAAGATTATAAAGTCTTGAATCAGTATGTAAGATCTTTGGGATTCAATATTCCGCCTTTAGTAAATGCTTATATGAGTTTATCTCCTACGATGAGGATGTTCGGGACGGCTATTAATGATGAATTCGGAGATGTGGAGGAGTCGGGAATATTGATTGCCGTAGATGAAATTCTGGAAGAAAAAAGAAGCCGGCATATCGAAACATATGATAAATCAAATATAAAGATAGTATAATCGAAGTTGTATGAAATAGGTCTGTAAAAGGACATCTTATCAAGATGTCCTTTTTGCTTTTATATTTAAAAATGTTTATGGATATATTGTTGGATGTACATACTCATACGATTGCGAGCGGTCATGCGTTCAGTTCTTTGCAGGAGATGGTGAAAAGCGCTGCGGAAAAACGATTGCGGTTATTGGGAATAACAGAGCATACTCCCGGCATTCCGGGAACGTGCGATTTGATTTATTTCAGGAATTTGCACGTAGTTCCCCGGAAAATGTATGGAGTGGAGTTGTTATTAGGTGCGGAAACCAATATCGTTGATTATAAAGGAAATGTGGATTTGCCGGAAGAATATTTTTCTTTTTTGGATATTTGTATCGCAGGGATTCATTCTTTTTGTTATTCTTCCGGAACGGCAGATCAAAATACCGATGCGGTAATCGGAGCTATAAGCAATCCGCATATCGATATCATAAGTCATCCCGGAGATGGAACTGCTCTTTTGAATTTTGAACCGATTGTATTGGCATCTAAAGAATACGGTACATTGCTTGAAATAAACAACAGTTCTTTAAATCCTGTCCGTAATAAGAGTGCTGCACGTAGAAATAACTTGGAGATTTTAAGGCTGTGTAAAAAGTATGAAGTCCCTGTTATTCTCGGGAGCGATGCCCATATATCATTCGATATAGCCTGTTATGACAGGCTGTATGATTTATTGAGGGAAACCGAGTTTCCGGAAGCATTGGTGATGAATGATAAAGTAGATGAATTTAAAGCTCGGTTGAAACGGGTATAGACTTTTGTATTCTTGCTGTTTTAAGAGCCTGCCTGAATTTTTTCGATGAAAAATATGAAACAAAACCGTATATTTGTAGTTATACATAAAAGTTGTAGACAGATGGTTGCACGGAAAGTTAAGTATTGTCTTGGAGCGGTTTTGGTATCGCTGTTTGTTTTTTCTGCCTGTAATTCACAATCGGGACGTATCGAATCTGTTACTCTTATTCCGGTTTGGCATGGAGATAGCTGTTTATATATAAACGCTGAAGATAAAATGGAGTTTAACGGACTATATCCTTCGGTTTCGCTTTTCCGTGAGGATATTGCTTTGGTACAGACGGCCGGGCGTGGTGCTCGTATCGGGTTTATCGACAATTCCGGAGAATTTGTTCTGCCGGCTGTTTATACACAGGCAACGGTTTTTCGTGAAGGAATGGCTTTTGTCGTTCGTCCGGGAGAAGCACCTTGTGCCATTAATCAAAAGGGAGAGCTGAAATTTACACTTCGGGATGCAGAAAGTGTGGAGACTTATCATGAAGATATGGCACTCTATTCGATCCGTGAAAAAGGGAAACTTCGTTATGGATATGTCGATAAAAAAGGAGAACCGGTAATAGAACCGGTTTTTTCCGGGGCAATGTCTTTTTCTCGGGGTAAAGCCGCAGTTCGGGATGCTAAAGGGAAATGGGGTTTTATAGATAAAGGCGGGGAGGCGGTTATTGAATGCCGTTATGATGAAGCAATGCCTTTTAATGATCGGGGTGTAGCTTTGGTGAGAGAGGACAGATTGTGGGGAGCCATTGATGAGAAGGGTAAATATGTTGTTGACCCTCAGTTTGAGATGATGTGTAGTGATGGAAAATGGTTTCAGGTGAAGTCTGAAGAAAACTTGTGGGGTTGGTGTGACCTTAGCGGGGAAATAGTAATCTCTCCCCGTTTTGAGAAAGCATTCGGCTTTTTTGACGGAGACAGGGCTCCTGTACTCCTTGAGGAGAAATGGGCGTATATCGACAGAAAAGGTATGGTTGTTATTAAACCCCAATTCGATAGGGCTCTCCCTTTTGTGGGTAATTTAGCCGCAGTTTGGGTCGGGGATTATATAGGATTTATAAATAAAGAAGGCCGTTACGAGATAAATCCTCAATATAATGGCTTGAGTCATGACTATGAGGCGAATGCTGTGTGGGGAGAATCTTGTTATGAACGTGTTACTACGGGCAAAAAGTAAAAAACTTTTTGTCTGTAATTACCGGTTTAAAAGATTTGTTTAAATTTATTCGGGTCTGATTTGTGGCTTTTTAGAGAAATCCCGTTCTTCATAAAACGAAATTGCCTCTCTCCATGCATCGGAAATTTCTTTTGCCGAAGATGTTTTCACGTCGAATCCGACCAAGATTGTTTCACAAGTTGCTTTTATCTCTTTTGTCTCGATATTTATGATTCGTTGGGCAACTTTCAGGCTTTTGTTTCCGATAGATATTGTGGCGGTCTGCACAGCTATTTTTTCGTGCATGAAGACCGGTAGTAAAAAATTGGCATTGATATTCGCGATGACGAGATCTGCATCATTCCAGTTGATGGGGCTGCGTTTTACGTCTTCAAAATAACGGGCTTTCCCCAAATCATAGAATGTGAAATAAATAGAATTGTTTACATGTCCTAAGGCATCGATGTCGTTGAATCTGAGTTGTACGGGTAACGTATGTTTGAAAATCATGTCTTGCATAGAGTTATCTGAATATTATGTTTGTTATAATTTGACGTCCTACTTGCTTATTTAGTCTGTCCATCAACATATTTCGGCACATACTGAGCTCGCTGCGTAATACGGAAGATGAGAGATGTACATACAGAACACCCCGTTGAATATAAAGTTTGGTCGTATAAGATGCGACTTGTTCGCCCAGCAGAGAATTCCATGCCTTTATGAGGCGGGTTTCATCTAATTTCAAATCGAGATTTTGTTCTTTGAGTACTCGGTCGATGATTTCTCCGATAGATTGGGCATCTTGCTTTTTCATTTTTATTTCTCCTCCTTTAGACTCTCGATATTTCCCTGTATTACCTGATAAAGATGAAAATCATGTCCGGTTTTACGGATAATTTCGTCGAGATATTCACGGTTGGTATCCGTTATGAAAATTTGCCCGAAACGCTCTTCTGAGACTAAAGAAATGATGCGTTCCATTCGTTGGGAGTCTAATTTGTCGAAAATGTCGTCCAATAGTAAAATCGGAGACGTGAATCCGTTCCGGTTCAGAAAATCGAATTGGGCAAGTTTCAAAGCGATCAGAAAAGTTTTATTCTGACCTTGTGATCCGATTCGTTTCATGGGATACTCACCCAATGTCATTTCCAGTTCATCTTTATGTGAACCTCGAGTGGAATAACCTAAAATGCGATCACGTTCTCTTACTTCTGCCAATTGGGTGAACAATTCTCCATGCTCGTGATGTGACCGATAAGATAATCCGACCGTTTCATTACCATCGGATATATATGTATAAAATTCTTGGAAGACAGGTATGAACGTAGATAAAAACGATCTCCTTTGTTTGAAAATCTCTTCTCCCGTAACAGACATCTGTTCTTCCCATATTTCATATAAAGCGGCATCTTTGATCTCTTGCTTAAGCAAAGCGTTCCGTTGAGCTAAAGCTTTGTTATAACGAATAAGCGTATCGAGGTAGTTCTTGTCGAATTGGGAAATTACAAGGTCTAAAAAGCGTCGTCGTTCGTCACTTCCTCCCAAAATAAGATCTGAGTCGGATGGCGAAACCATAACCAAAGGAATGAATCCGATGTGGTCGGATAGCCTGCCGTATTCTTTCTTATTCCTTTTGAACTGTTTTTTTTGACGTTTTTTCATCCCGCAATATACCTCTTCTTCATTTCCGTTATTATCATAATACCCTTGTAACATAAAAAAGTCTTCGTCATGGCGGATGATTTGCGAGTCGGCTATGTGAGAGTAGCTTTTGCAGAACGAAAGATAATAGATCGCATCCAGCAGATTTGTTTTCCCCATACCGTTATTCCCTAAAAAGCAGTTGATATTCGGGGAGAACGAAAGGTCTGCCTGTGCGATATTCTTGAAATTTATAATGGATAACCGTGATAAGATCATTCGTATATACGTTTGAGATGCAAACGTACATAAACTTTTTTATTCTAAAGGGAATTTGGTGGTTAAAACCCGATAAAAAACAAGATATTAAGGGGGTAGATGTAAAAAAATGAGATGGAAATTTCATTTATAAATATAATTAAATTACTTTTGTCAACCTAAAAACACATGCTTAAAAATTTATACGCGAAATAAAATTAAAATCATATGTCAAAAGAAAAACTTGAACACGACGAACTTGATAAGGTAAATGAGGTTTTGTCGTCCTCCGAACAATTTGTAGAAAAATATCAAAAGCCTTTGTTGGTTACCGTATTGATCATTATTCTTGTGGTAGCCGGTTTCCTTTCGGTACGGCATTTTTATTTTCAGCCCCGTGAAGTGAAAGCTCAGGCTGCGATGTACAAAGGTGAAATATATTTCGCTAAGGATTCTTTTGAATTAGCTTTGAAAGGAAATGGTGCAGATTTTGTAGGGTTTGAGGCAATTGCCGATGATTATTCCTCTACAAAAGCGGGAAATTTGGCTGCGGCATATGCCGGTATTTGTTATTATAACTTGGGCAAAGATGCGGAAGCTTTGGCGTATTTGAAAAAATTTGATGGTGACGATGCATTTTTGTCTCCGAATATTGAAGCTATGATCGGTAATTGTTATGCCAATATGGACCAATATGATGATGCAATCAAGGCCTTTGAAAAGGCTGCAAAAAAGGCGGATAATGAAATGGCTTCACCTATATTTTTACAAAAAGCCGCTACCGTAGCAGAAAAGATGGGAAATTATAAGAAAGCTCTGGATTTTTATCAGAAGATCAAAGATGAATACTCACAATCTATGATCGGTCGTGATATTGATAAATATATAGAAAGAGCTAAAGCTCATGTAAAATAAACCTGAATCATATATTATAAATGAAAAGCCGCCTTTTTCGGGTGGCTTTTTTTAACAAGTTGAATATATAAATAAAAATTTTGAAGATATATGGCGACAGCTTATCAAAATTTATCCTCTTATGATCCGGCTACAGTCCCTGATGCAAGTAATATGCGAGTAGCGATCGTTTGTGCTGAATGGAATGCGAATATTACCGAGAAACTTCTTGAGGGAGCTTGTAATACGCTTGAGAAGCATGGTGTGAAAAGCGACAATATATTTGTCGGTCGTGTGCCCGGGACATTTGAACTGACTTTTGGTGCTCAACGTATGGCTTCTTTTTATCATCCGGATGCCGTAATTGTATTGGGATGTGTCGTACAGGGAGATACCCCTCATTTTGATTATGTGTGTCAGGGAGTGACATCGGGTATAACTCATTTAAATGAGATATTGGATATTCCCGTGATTTTCGGAGTGTTAACTACCGGAAATATGCAGCAGGCAATAGACCGTTCAGGAGGGAAATATGGGAATAAAGGAGATGAAGCAGCAATAACAGCAATAAAAATGCATGCTTTTGCTTGCAGATTAAAATAATTTGACTACCTTTGCTCCGCAATTAAGAAAAGGGGCGAATACCAGAGTGGCCAAATGGGGCAGACTGTAAATCTGCTGTCTTACGAC